>JAPPDX010000100.1 GCA_028824415.1 bacterium
ATAAAGATGGGGTGATTAGCGCAGGCGTGATAGTGACTCGCGGCAGATCACTTCATTGAGTGCCGCCAACTGCTCCAGAGCTTCCTGCTCGCTGATGTCGCCTGATGGGTGCGACCGTGGGTTGCGGATGCCCTGAGCGCAGCCCATGCCGAGATGTTGGGCACCATTGTGCGCGGAAATCCAAGCGTCCTTCTGCTCGGCCTTGTCAATATGCGGGAATCGCAGACGGGGCATACCGGCTGTTGGGTCGTCTATGGAGAACGCCTTGGAGTACAAGTCCCTGCCGGGCAGACCGCGGCAGCCCAGTTTCGGTTGCGTCTGTTCCTCCACTGCCAGCGATGCCTTATGAACTGCCGAGTCAAAATGCCCTCCGTCCCACAAATCCGCGGCAGCGTTCCACACCCACCGGTGCAGCCGGTTGGCCGCCAACGTCGGGCCGACGGGGCCGAGGATCTGCTCGAAGTCGGCGCGCTGCTGAAGGATGCCAATAAGCCGCAGCGTCTCCGCGTAGGCAGCCTCGGTGTTCAGGGTGCCGTCACTCCATTCCTCTGACAGGCGCCCGACGTTGTCAGGATCAATCCGGCTTGCGATGCCCTCGACCAGAGGCTGCAACGCGTACAACTCGCCGAGGTATTGTCGAACACGGTTGGCCTCTATGTCGCCGATATCCCGCCTGAGGCGGGCGCGAAATCGCTCCAGTTTCTCGAGCGCAGCCTCGGGGTCAGCAATTCCCATGGGACTCGTCCTCCTCGCTGATCGAGCGGGCCGCAGCGGGAGTCAACCTATCGACGGGCTGTCACCGCGGCGCTGGAGCGGCTAGCCGGCGGCGTGGGCCCACCAGCGGCCGCGGTGGTGCTCCAGTTCCAGGTCCATGGAGAAGCAGGCGCTGAGGCGCTCGGCGGTGAGGATCTCCTCGATGGGGCCGGCGGCGACCACCCGGCCCTCGCGCAGCAGCAGCACGTGGTCGAATCCGGCCGGGATCTCCTCGACGTGGTGAGTCACCAGCACCGTGGGCGGCGTCGTCGGGTCGGCGCTGAGGGCGTCCAGGGTGCGCACCAACTCCTCCCGACCGGTGAGGTCGAGGGCCGCGGTGGGCTCGTCCAGCAGCACCAGACCGGGCTCGGTCATGAGAGTGCGGGCGATCTGCACCCGCTGGCGCTCACCCGAGGAGAGCAGCCCGAACTGCTGGGCGCCGAGATGGCTGCAGCCCATCCGTTCGAGCAGGTCGGCGGCCCGCTGCCGGTCGGCGTCGCTGTAGCTGTGCCACCACGGCTCCAGGGCCCCGTGGCGGGCGGTCATGACGGCGTCAAGCGCGCTGATCGTGGGGCGGATCCGGTCGGAGAGCATCGCCGAGGCGTAGCCCACCCGGTGGCGCATGCGGCGCACGTCGACGCGACCCAGGCGCCGTCCCAGGACCTCCACCGTTCCCTCGGTTGGATGCAGGTAGAGGGCCGCCACCCGCAGCAGCGTGGACTTGCCCGCCCCGTTGGGGCCCAGCACCACCCAGCGCTCGCCCTGTTCCACGGCCCAGTTCACGCCGGCGAGCAATGGCCGCCGGTCTCGCACCACGCCCACATCGCTGAGCCGCAGGGCCGGAGGCCCAGCGGAACTCACAGCGTCGCCCCCTTAGGATCGGTGCCCGCGGCGACACTTGCCGAGCCGGCACCATTGCCGGAGGCGTGGGCCTCCCAGGCTGCGAACATGGCGGCGTAGAGCCCGCCCGCCGCCACCAACTCGTCGTGGCTTCCGATCTCGGCGATCTGTCCATCTTCCACCACGGCGATCCGGTCGGCGCGCATCGCCGTGGCGAGGCGGTGCGCCACGATCACGGCTGTCCGTCCCTCCAGGAGGGCGTCCAGCGCCCGTTCCACCTGGGCCTCCGAGCGCAGATCCAGGTTGGAGGTGGCCTCGTCGAGGATGAGCACGCGCGGTCGGGCGAGGAAGGCGCGGGCCAAGGCCAGCAACTGGCGCTCGCCCGCCGACAGCGAGGCACCGCGCTCGTGACACGGCGTGTCCAAGCCGTCGGGCAGCGACGCCACGAACTCCGCCAGACCCACGACCCGGCAGGCCTCGGCCACCTCGTCGTCGCCGGCGTCGGGGCGGGCGAAGCGGATGTTGTCCCCGATGGTCCCGTTGAACAGGAACGGCTCCTGAGGCACCACGCCGAACTGCCGGCGCAGCGACTCGAGTTGCACGGTGCGCAGGTCGACGCCGTCGATTCGCACCGTGCCCACCTCGGGGTCGTAGAACCGCACTGCCAGCTTGGCGATCGTGGACTTGCCGGCCCCGGTGGCGCCGACGATTGAGAGGCTCCCGCCCGCGGGGATGTCGAGGTCGACGTCCCGCAGCACCAACTCGCCGCCGTCGTAGGAGAACGACACCCCCTCGAAGGTGATCCGGCCCTCGATGGGGCCGAGCGGGGTGGCATCGGGCGCTTCCTCGACGTCGGGCCGGCGGGCGAGCAACTCCCGCAGCTTGGCGGTGGAGGACTGGCCCTGCTGGTACGAGTTGTAGAGCACCACGAGTTGGCCGATCGGGGCGAAGAACGCCGTCAGGTAGAGGGCGAAGGCGGTGAGGGCGCCGATCGTGAGGCGGCCGTCGACCACCATCCAGCCGCCCACGCCCAGGACGACCGCTTGGCCGATGATGCCGACGCCCTCGGCCGCGGAGGCGTACACCGACGAGACCTTGGAGGTGTAGACGTTGGCGTCCTCGTGGTTGGTCACCACGACCTGGTGCTGGGCCATGTTGCGGCGCCGGCGGTTGTAGGCGGTGATGGTGCGGATGCCGGCCAGGTTCTCCGACAGGTCGGCCAGGACGATGGCGATCCGGTCCCGCACCCGGTTGTAACCCGACTCCGAGGCGTGTCGGAACCACAGCGACAGCAGCAGCGTGACCGGCACCACGACGCCCACCGTCAGCGCTGCCAGAGGGACGTGCAAGTGGAACAGCACGCCGGTGATAACCGCCAGGGTCAGGCCCTGCACGACCATCATCACGAGCCCTTCCTGCAGCAGCATCGTGAGCATCTCGATGTCGCTGGTCATGCGGGACATCAGCACGCCCGCCTTCTCGGAGGTGTAGAAGCTCAGCGACATCCGCTGGAAATGGCTGAACACGCGCACCCGCAGGCCGTACATGAGGCGCTCGCCGAGACGTCCCCCGAGAGCGGTGCGGGCGCGCCCGGCTATCACGTGGAGCACCACGGTGGCGAAGTAGACGGCCACGACGATGCCCAGGATGTCGAAGCGGCGCGGCGCGACGCCGTCGTCGATGCCGATCTGTGTCAGCAGCGGCCCCGCCTGGGTTGCGGCGGCCTCGAGGATCACGAGAGCCGCCAGCACCAGCACGCGCAACCAGTGGGGCCGCAGCATCGTCCGCAGCGACAGCGGCGCGACAGCGGGCGGGTGGTGAGCGAAGTCCACGTCGGGCTCGGGGTGGTCGGGTTCGGCGTCGAGGATGTCCGCCGCCCTGTCGATCATCTCGTCGGGGATGCCCGCGAACGGCAGGCCGGCGGCGGCGTTGGCCTGCGACGAGGAGGGCGCCTGCGGCCCGGCGATGTAGGAGCCCCCCATGAAGGTCATGACGTCGGCCCCTCGAGGCCACTCAGGCTTCCGGGGGCCAGGTCCGCGTCGCCGCGGCGCCGGCTCTCGGCCTCACGGGCCTCGGCGTCCGCCAGAACCTGCACGTAGCTCGTGTGGGTGGCCATCAGCTCGGCGTGCGTTCCGGTGGCGACGACCTGCCCGCCCTCGGTGAACACCACCCGGTCGGCCAGGCTGATCGTCGACAGCCGGTGGGCGATCAGCAGCGTGGTGGCACCGGCCCGCCGGCGCGCCAGCGCGGCCCCGATGGCCGCCTCCACTCCTATGTCCACAGCGCTCAGGGCGTCGTCGAGGATCAGCACGCCGGGTTCCAGCAGCAGTGCCCGGGCGAGGGCGATCCGCTGGCGCTGGCCCCCCGAGAGGGTGTAGCCGCGCTCGCCGACAATCGTGTCGTAGCCCTCCGGCAGGCTCGCCACGGTGTCGTGGATCTGCGCGACCCGTGCCGCGCTGATCACGTCGTCGAGCGTGGCGTCGGGCCGGCCGAAGGCGATGTTGTCGCGCAGGCTGACCGAGAACAGGAACGGCTCGTCGAAGGCCACCACCACGTTGCTGCGCAGCGATTCCAGGTTGAGGTCGCGGACATCGTGGCCGGCGAGTCGCACCGTCCCGCCGCCGGCGTCGTAGAAGCGGGCGGCGAGACGCGCCACCGTCGACTTGCCGCAGCCGGTGGGCCCCACCAGCGCCACCGTCTCGCCCGGGTTGATCCGCATGTCGAACCCGTCCAGCACCGGCACCGTCGAGCGGCCCTCCCCCCGCCCGTAGACGAAGGTCACGTCGTCGAAGGTCAGTTGACCCTCGGCGCGCTCGAGCGCCCGCGCCCCGGGCGCCGAGGTGATCTCCGGCGGGGTGTCCAGCACCTGGAAGATCCGCTCGGCCGAGGCCGCCGCCCGCTGGCTCTGCATGACGATGAAGCCGAACATCCGGAACGGCAGCTGCAGCATGATGATGTAGGCGCCGAAGGCGAACAGCGTGCCGATCGACACTTGGCCGTCGATCGCCAGCCAGCCGCCGTACAGCAGCACCAGCCCCATGGCGATGCGTGGCAGCGCCTCCAGCAGGGGGTTATAGCGGGCCCGGATGTCCACGCTCGTGGCTGAGGCCCATTGCAGCCGCCGGGCGGCCCGGGAGAGCTTGGCGATCTCGGCCCGCTCGGCGGCGAAGGACTTCACGACCCGGGTGCCGTTGACGTTCTCGTCCACGACCGCCGCCACCTCGGCGCTGCGACCCTGGATGATCCACGACAGCGGCAGGAACCGGTTCCGGAAGCGATTCCCGACCAGCGTGGCGACCGGCAGCGCCGCCAGCGCCACGAACGTGAGCGGCACGTGGATCCAGAGCATCAGGCCGAAGGCCAGGAAGAAGGTCAGCACCGCCATGCCCATCATGGGGGCGAAGGCGAACAGGATCTGGATGGAGCGGATATCGGTGTTGGCGCGGGAGATGATGTCGCCGGAGCTGCTGCGGTCGTAGAACGAGAAGGACAGCCGGCCGAGGTGGCGCTGCATGATCATCCGCAGCTCGCTGTCGATCCGCAGCGACAGCTTGAAGAGCAGGTAGCGGTAGGCGCCGCCGGTGAGCCCGCGGGCGACCGCCAGGGCGCCCAGCAGGATGCAGAGGGTCCGCAGCCGGTCGCCGAAACCGTCGCCGGCGGCGTCGATGGCCTCGCGGGCCACGGCAGGCACCGCGACCTGCGTCACCAGGGCGACGACCCCGCAGGCGGCGCCGAAGGTCAGCAGCGAACGGTGCGCAGTGACGATCGGCCAGAGGCGCCGCAGCCAACCCTTGGAGGTGTCCGGGTCGATGTTGGCGGCGACGGCGATGGCATCGGATGCTACCGCCGGCCTTCCGGCTCACCGGGCCGAAGACACCCCGGCGATAGACTGCCCGGTGATCAGAGCCGCACTCGGACTTCTCGCGGTCGTCGCGCTGATCGGCGCCAACGCCTTCTTCGTGGCAGCCGAATTCGCGGCCGTCTCGGTGCCACGAGGGCCTCTGGAGGAGGCGGCGAGCAGCGGCCGGCGCGCCCGTCGCCGGAGGGCCCGGAGCCTGCTGAAGGTGACCGAGCAACTCACCTTCCATCTCTCGGCCGCGCAACTGGGAATCACGGTGATGTCCTTGTTGCTGGGTTGGGTGGCCGAACCGCTGATCGCCGAGTTGTTGGTGGGAGCATTCGGCTCGGTGCTGAGCGAGTCCTCGGCCCACGCGGTGGCCGTGGCCGTGGCGCTGGCACTGGCGATGGTGGTCACCCTCGTTGCGGGTGAGCAGCTTCCGAAGATGCTCGCCATCTCGCGTCCGATGGCCACGGGCCTGATCTGCGCCAGACCGCTGCGCCTCTACGGCTATCTCATGTGGCCCTTCGTCACGCTGTTCAACAGCACCGCCGACCGGGTCGTGCGCCTGGCGGGGCTCGAACCCGCCGACGAGCTCCGTTCGGTGCGGACCCTGCAGGAGCTTGAGTACATCATCCGGTCCTCGGGGAGCAGCGGCGAGCTGGATCCCGACGAAGTGACGCTGCTGACCCGCTCGATCCGGTTCGGGGAGAAGACCGCGGCCGACGCTTTGGTGCCGCGCGTGGAGGTCGTCACCGTCGGTGCCGGCGACACGATGGCCGACCTCGTGGAGGCGACGGTGGCCAGCGGTCATTCGCGTTTTCCCGTCGTTGACAGCGACCTCGACGATGTCCGGGGCGTGGTTCACGTGAAGGCCGTCCACGGCGTCCCGCCCGCCGAACGGTCTCGGGTCGCGGTCACAGAGTTCATGCGCGAGGTGTGGGCGGTGCCCGAGAGCGCCGATCTGGAGAGCCTGCTGGGCGAGATGAGCCGCCGCCGTCAGTCCCTGGCGGTCGTCGTGGACGAGTACGGCGGCACGGCGGGGATCATCACCGCCGAGGACATCACCGAGGAGATCGTCGGGGAGATCGACGACGAGCACGACCCGGTCGCCGAGTTGACCCCGGTGGCCCCGCCGGGCGAGCGGCTGCTGGCCGGTGACCTGCGCGCCGACGGTGTCGAGGAGGCCTGCGGGTTGCGTCTCCCCGACGGCCCGTATGAGACCCTGGCCGGATTCGTTCTGTACCGGCTGGGCAGGATCCCAGCGGTCGGTGACTCGTTCTCGTGGGAGGGGCGACGCTTCGAAGTCGCCGAACTGGCGCGGCGGCGGATCGCGGCTGTGCGCATCGCCGAGGCCACAGGGGAGCAGGCGTGACGGTTCTGGCGCTGCTGACCGCGGTCGTGCTGCTGGCGGGCAACGCCTTCTTCACAGCCGTCGAGTTCGCGCTGGTGGCCGCGTCGCGCAGCCGCCTGGAGGTGCTGGCCGAATCCGGCAACCGGCGTGCCCGGATGGCGGTGCGGGCGATGGGCGATCTGGGCATGCAACTCGCCGGCGCTCAGCTCGGGTTGACGATGACCGCCCTGGGCCTGGGCTACATCGTCGAACCGGCCGTGGCGCGCCTGCTGGACGGCGTCCTGGGCGTCTCCGGGCACGGCGTCAGCGTCGCGGTTGCGATCGTCATCGTGGTCTTCGCCCACGTGATGATCGGCGAGATGATCCCCAAGAACGCAGCCCTGTGCAATCCCGAGGCCCTGGCCATGTGGCTGGCGCCGGTGCACCGGCTGTTCGTGGGAGCCTTCCGGCCCGCCATCCGGGCACTGGAGTGGCTGGTGGCGCTGCTGGTGCGGCTCTGCGGGGTGGAGTTGGTGGATCGCGCCACCAGCGCCCGCACGCCCGCGGAGCTGTCCGAACTGCTGGCCGAGTCGCGCACCGGCGGTCTGCTCAGCGAGTTCGAGCACACGCTGCTGGCCTCGGCGCTGGAACTGGGCGAGCGTCCGGTGGCGTCGATCATGGTGCCCCGTGAGCGGATCTGCGCCATCCCGCGGGGCGCCACCGTGGCCGAGGCGGAGGCGACGGTGGTGGCCAGCGGGCACTCGCGGCTGCTGCTGGGCGATCCGGACCGTCCCGAGGGGTTCGTGCACGCCAAGGACCTGCTCACGGTCTCGCCCGAGCATTGGGCCCGGGAGCTGCCCGCGGGCTGCGTGCGGCGTGCTCTCATGGTCCGCCACGACCTGCCGCTGGAGGATCTGTTGCGACTGATGCAGCGGCACCGGGTTCACGTGGCCCTGGTTCGAGAGGCGACCGTTACGGTGGGTCTCGTGACCCTTGAGGACGTACTGGAGTCGCTTGTGGGTGACATCAGGGACGAAAGTGACGTCCTCTAGGTTGCGCGTCTCCAGGCTTCGCGTCTGCGAGTTGCGCATCTCCGGTCGTCGCGTTGTGCGCCGGAAAGTGTTGCTGGCGCTGCCGATCGTCCTCCTGCTGGCGATGAGTTCGGCCTCCGGCGCGCAGAACGAGATGGAGCAGGTTCGCGCCACCGTTGCGGCGCTCCAGGACGAGATCGACGGGTATCTCGACCAGTTGATTGCCACCCAGGCGCGCGCCGACGCAGCCGGGGTGCGCTACTGGGAGGCCGATCTGGCCCTCTACGAACTGAACGTCGAGATCGTCGAGCTGTCAGAGAGCATCGCCGGGATCGACGCCGGAGTGGCCGCGCTCCGCCAGCAGATGATCGAGGTCGCCGTACAGCGCTACATCGATTCGACGACGCCCCCGTCGATCCTGGCCGGCGACGACATCAATCACCAGGCCGCCGTGGACGCCCTGGCGCGCTTCGTGCGCGAGGGGTCGCTCGACATCATCGACGACTACCGCAGGGCGAAGGATGACCTGGATCAGGCGCAGGCGCTGCTTGCCGAGCGTGCCCGGCACCAGCAGGAGTTGATCGCCCAGGCCGCGGCGGCCGCGGCCGAAGTGCAGGCGGAGTTGAACTCCATCGGTTCGGTATACCTGGAGATTGCGCCTCGTCTCTACGAGCAGGACAGGTTGCTGGACGCCCTCGAGGAGGAGGAGCGGCGGCGGATCGAGGAGGAGCTGCGCCGCCGGCAGGCCGAGGAGGCGCGCCGGCTCGAGGCCGCACGGGCGGCGGCCATCGCCGCCGACGAGTCCCTCCGCGCCACCCAGGAGGCCGCCCGGATCGCCGGCGAGGAGGTCGCCCGCGCCGCCGCCTCGCCGGGTGCGGACACCCAACAGGGCGTGCCGGTCGAGCCGGGCGCCGGCGCGCTGCCGCCCGTCAGGCCCGGCGACCCGAGCGACGCATCGACGGCCGCCGCCCCGGTGAGCCAACTCCCGGTGCTGCAGGCGGCCAGCGGCTGGGTGTGCCCGCTGGCCGGTCCGTTCAGCCACTTCGACGACTTCGGCGACCCGCGGCACTACGGCGGCTGGCACAAGGGCAACGACCTCATCGCGCCGACGGGGACCCCGGTCCTGGCGGTCGAGAGCGGGCGCGTCGAGCACCGCGCCAACCGCATCGGCGGGAACTCGGCGTACCTCTTCGCGGACTCCGGCAACTACTACTACAACACGCATCTCTCGGCGTACGAGAACGTCGGCGTCGGCTGGGTGCCCGCCGGTGCCGTGATCGGCTACGTGGGCGACACGGGGAACGCCAAGGGCCTGCCGCACCTGCACTTCGAGTACCACCTCGGCGGGCGGGGCAACCACATCAACCCGTACCCCATCGTGCACGAGGCCTGTTTCTGAGCGGCGCGAGGCCGCGGCACCCCGACCCTTGGGACTAGGGGTCCAGCGTCTGGGCCATCAGGTCGGCGAACGCTTGCCGGGCGCCGCTCGTGGCGGGTCCGGGACACTCCGCCAGCGGCACGCCGTCCACCGCCGAGATCGGGTGCACGTTGCGGGTCGTGGAGGTCAGGAACGCCTCCCGCGCACCGGCCAGGGCCGCCAGCGGCACCGTCTCCTCCCTGGCGTCGGTGATCTCCAGCGCCAGGTCGCGGGTCACGCCGGCCAGGCAGCCCGATGACAGCGGCGGCGTCAGCAGATCGTCCTCCAACACCAGGAACACGTTTGTGCCCGTGCCCTCGCAGAGTTCCCCGCGGGTGTTGGCGAAGACCGCCTCGCCGGCCCCGGCCGCGTGGGCCCGCTGCAACGCCAGCACGTTCTCGGCGTAGGAGATGGTCTTGACCCCGGCGACCGCCCCCCGCTCGTTACGGGGCCACGGAACGGTGATCACCGCCACGTGCGGCGACCAGGGCGGGGACTCCTCGGCGGCCACGACGACGGTGGCCGGCCCGCGCGATCGGGCCGAGGAGAACCCGCCGGGGCCGCTGGTGGCGGTGATCCGCAGACGGCCCTCGACGATCCCTGTGGCTGCGAGCACGGCGCTGACGGCCTCGCGCAGTTCGCCGGTGCGGGGCAACTCCAGGCCCAGGGCTGCCGCCGAGCGACCCAGGCGCGCCAGATGGCGCCCCACGGCGAAGGCTTGCCCGGCGGTGATCCGGACGCTCTCGAAGACCCCGTCGCCCACCAGCAGGCCGTGATCCCGCACCGAGACGCCTGCTGCAGACTCCGGAACGATCGCACCGTTCAGCCAGACGACCGGATCGCCCACGGGCCGCAGGCTAGCCGTGGCGCGTGCAATCCCGGGAACCGCTCGGCGGCACCGCCGGGGGATCGTGCGGCGGGCGTTATCCCCCGGAGACGGCGGTAGTGTGCCTCTCGCTATGGCGCGAGATCCCCGGAGCCGCTCCTCCCTCGCCGATGCCGTCCGCAACGTCGAGAGAGCGGCACGCATCGGCGGCGGCGGCAGCAGGCTGAGCCGCATCCTGCGACCGAGCTTTCCGGCTCTGGTCGTGCTCATCATCGCCGCGGGGACGGCGCTCGTGGCGTTCGCCTACACCACCCGCGACGTGCAGGCCCGACCGGTGCAGAACGAGGACCACTGGCACTCGCCGTACGCCCTGTGGGACTGCGCCGAGGGCACCGAAGGTGACTTCCTACCGCAGTTCACGAGCACCGACGATGGCCTCGGCATCCACTCCCACGACGACGCCATCATCCACATCCATCCGTACTTCGAAGCCGCCTCGGGAGAGAACGCCCAACTGGAGGACTTCATGACCGCCATGCGGGCGGAGATCTCCGATGACGCCATCACCCTCGACGACGGCCGCGTGCTCGCCGAAGACGTTACGTGTGGCGGAGAGCCGGCGATCATCCAGGTGCATCGCTGGGAGTTCGCCAGCTCCGTGGACGAGGCGCCCGAGGTCTTCACCGAGAACCTGGCCGAACTCCGCTTCCTGAACAACGGCGAGGCCTGGATCATCGCGCGAGCCCCCGAGGGCGCCGAGTTGCCCCCGCCGCCCAGCATCGCCTGGTTGGGGCAGATCGACCCGTTCGCCTTGCGCGCCGGCGAGGAGTCCACGCCGCTGGTCACCGAGCCGCAGGACGAGTGAGCGGCCGGCGCCGGAGAACCCTTCCGACGATGCCGGCGCCGCGCTGATCGCACGCTGACGCCACCGGTTCCCACTACATGAGGCCCGCCCGATGAGTCCCCGCTCCGCCATCGTGCTCGCCGGCGGGCTGGGCACGCGACTGCGGCCCCTCACCGAGGAGCGTCCCAAACAGATGCTGCCGATCGTGGATCGCCCGATGATCGAGCACGTGGTCGCCAAGCTGGCGGCCGAAGGCGTGGCTGACGTGGTGCTGTCGCTGGGCTACCGGCCCGACGCCTTCGGTGCGGCCTATCCCTCCGGGCGCTGTGGGGGAGCCGGGCTCCGCTACGCCACCGAACCCGAGCCGCTGGGCACCGCCGGGGCGGTCTTGTTCGCGGCCCGCCGGGCGGCCACCGGGAACGGCGAGGCCGGCGGCGACCCTTTCGCCGAGACCTTCTGGGCGCTCAATGGCGACGTGCTGACCGACGCGCCGCTTGGCGAGCTGCTGGCCCTGCACCAGGCGCGGGGAGCCGAGGCCACCATCTTGACGATCCCGATGGCGGACGCCTCGCGCTACGGGCTGGTCGAGTCCGACGCCAGCGGGCGTGTCTCGCAATTCGTGGAGAAGCCGGCGAGCGGAGGTGCGGCGAGCGGCTGGATCAACGCCGGGGTGTACGTCCTGGAGCCCTCGGTGCTGGCGAGAATCCCGCCGGGCCGGTCCGTTTCCATGGAACGCGAGACGTTCGTGGAGGTGGCCCGTCGCGGTTCCCTCTACGCCCTCCGCTCGGACGCCTACTGGATCGACGCGGGCACACCCGCCTCATACCTGCAGGCGAACATCGATCTCGTCTCGGGTCGCCGGGCGATCACCCTCGGCGCCGTGAGCCCGCAGGCGGGCGTGGCGCCCGACGCCGAGATCCTCGACAGCGTCGTCATGGAGCGCGCCACCGTCGAAGCGGGAGCCCGTCTCAGCGGCTCGGTGGTGCTTCCGGGCGGGCGGATCGGCGCCGGCGCCGTCGTCGCCGACTCCGTCGTCGGCTACGACGCGGTCGTGGGTCCGGGCGCACGGGTGCTCGGCTTCACCCTTCTCGGTGATGGAGTGACCGTGGCGGCCGGCGAGTCGCTGCAGGGCGGGCGCCGCTAACGGCAAACCGGCCCGGCCGGGCTCAGCGGAAGAGATCATCGGCGGCCGGGCGGGGCAGGTCTCGCACCGCCCTGCCGTCGCCGAACCAGGCGGCCGGGGCGCCGCGGATGACCGCCGCCGGAATGCCGCGGTCCTTTCCCATGACCAGTTCGGCGGCGGCGGCGAGCTCGTCGGCGATGGCCACCTCAGTGACCTGCAACTCGCGACCGCCGGCGTCGCATGTGCCCCGGAGGTCGAGAACCGCCAGGACTCCGGCGCAGCCGATGGCGACGTCGGTCAGGCCACGCCGCCACGGGCGCCCGAACGTGTCGGACACGACGACTCCGACGGTGGGGCCGCCGCCGGCCCGGATCGCGTCGCGGATCCGCTGCGCCGACCGGTCCGGATCGCGGGGCAGAAGCGCCGCCTGCCCGTCGGGCACATTGGAGAAGTCGACGCCGGCGTTGGCGCAGACGAAACCGTGGGCGGTCTCGGCGATGATGAGTTCTCCGCGACGGCGCAGCACGCGGGTCGACTCGCCCTCGACGACCCGCCGGCGTGCCGCGGCGTCGCCGTGATCCACCGCCACGAGGCGCCCCTCGGCCTTCGAGACGATCTTCTGGGTGACCACCACGATGTCGCGGTCATCCAGGTCGGCGGCGGCCGCGATCAGTGCGCCCAGGTCGTCCCCGGCTCGAACCTCCCCGAATCCGGCGATCCCGAAGATCGTCAGCGTGCTCCCGCCGGTCTGCACGGTCGGACTCACCGCTGCGCCGGAGCGGTGTAACCGACTGCCGCCAGTGCCGTGCGGCCGAGCGACTCGGCGTGGGTCGGCGTGTGCATGATCGACGGCGCCACGACGCAGTGCATCCCCTCCGCCTCCACCGCCGGCGCCAGCGAGGCGTCCGCCTCGTCGATAACGAGCGTCCCGGCCAGCGGCGCATAGAGGCGGGCCACACCGGCGGCCGATGACTCGTGACCCAGTTCGGACATGAGCCTGGCCGCCGGGCCCCGCAACGCCGCACCCGCAACGATCGGCGAGATCGCCACCGTCTGTTCCCGTCGCCGGATCAAGGCGCGCCGCACCTCCTCCACGGCCAGCAGCGGCCCGATGGACACGATCGGGTTGGAGGGAGCGATGATCACCGCGGCCGCACCGGCGATGGCGTCGAGCACACCTGGCGCCGGGCGGGCCTGCTCGGCGCCGGCGAACCGCACCGAGCGCACCGCCACCGCGTGCTGCATGCCCACGAAGTACTGCTGGAAGCCGACCTCCCGATCGCCGCCGGGGGCGCCGTCGGCACCACGATCGATGGTGACGTGCGTCCGCAATTGGTCGTCGGTGACCGGCAGGAGGCGCACCTCGACACCCCACCGCTCGAGCAGTTCGGCGGTGACGGCGGACAGCGTGGCGCCCTCGGCGAGGCGCTGGGTCCGGTAGAGGTGCGTCCCCAGGTCGCGGTCGCCCAGCGCGAACCAGCTCTGGCCTCCGAGGTGGCGCAGCATGTCCAATGCCTGCCACGAGTCGCTTTGAAGGCCCCAACCCGTCTCGGGATTCAGCTGGCCGGCAAGGCAGTACGTGATGGTGTCGAGATCGGGACTGATGTGCAGGCCGTGCAGCACCATGTCGTCGCCGCAGTTCACGACGGCGGTCACCGTCGCGGGATCGCAGACTCTGGTCAGCCCGGCGAGCAGGCGGGCCGCGCCATAGCCTCCGGCGAGCACCGTGACCGCCGGGGCCGGCCCCTCTGGTGGCGGCATGGCCCTCCTGTCCGATGCACCGGGGATACTCTCGCACCCTAGTGGAATCCTCGGACGCCACCGCTGTGCCAACCGAGCGCCTCGGCAGGATCGGACCGCCGGTCCGCGCCATCGTGGTTGCCCACGATCCCGGGGACTGGTTCGACGAGACCCTGCAATCGCTGCGGGATCAGGACTACGCCGCGCTCTCGGTCACAGTGGTGGACGTCTCAGAGGGTGCCGACAGTGCCGACGGCACTCCCTCCGACGTGGCCGCCCGGGTGGCGGCGGTTATGCCCGACGCGACCGTGATGACCGTGCCGGGCAATCCCGGGTTCGGACCTGCGGTGAACGCGGCGGCCCGCATGCTCGCCGGGAAGGATCGGCTGGCCGAGGTGGACTCGGCAGGGGGGTCCGTGCCGAGCGTCCCATCCGGGGCCGGCGAGGCGGACGACATTGCGTTCCTGCTGATCTGTCACGACGACGTGGTGCCGGCCCCGGACGCCGTGACCCTGCTCGTGGGCGAGGCGGTGCGGCGCAGCGCCGCCGTGGTGGGGCCGAAGCTCGTGGATTGGGACAACCCCGGGTTCTTGCAGTGCGTGGGGCTCTCCGCGGATCGGATGGGGGTTCCGGTGCCGCTGGTCACCGTCGGCGAGTACGACCAGGGGCAGCACGATGCGGTCGCCGAGGTGCTTGCCGTGCCGAGCGCCTGCATGTTGATCCGGGCCGAGGCGTTCGATCGGCTCGGGGGATTCGACGGCGCCATGACCTTCTCCGGCGAGGACCTCGACCTGTGCCGGCGAGCCGGACTCGGCGGCGAGACGGTCTTGGTCGTGCCCGAGGCGAGCGCGCGCCATCTCGGGCGGCTGGAGGAGCGTCGGGGGCGCCGCGATTACGAATGGCTCGCCTACCGGCACCAACTCCGGTCGATCCTGGTCTGTGCCAGAGCCTCCCAACTCGCAGCAGAGGTGTGGCTGATGCTGGCGCTGACGGTGCTCGAAGCGGCTCTCGCGGCGCTGACGGGACACCTGCGGCGCGCCGCGGCGCTGGTGGGGGCCTGGCTGTGGAACCTGCTCGGGCTGGCCGAGATCCTCAGCCGGCGGAGCCAGGTCGCCGACTCGCCCGGAGCCGACCGTGTCGGTCGGCTCATGCACCGCGGGTACGTCTCGCTGGTCCGGTTCGCCGGAAGCCTGATCAGAGGCGATATGGCGGTCGAGGGTGCCGGCGTGCTCTGGGGCCGCAGGCGACGCTTCAGGGACGCGGCGCGCGACGTCTCGGTCCAGACCGCCACCGCCGGCTGGACCGTCGTCCTGGTGCTCTTCATCTTCGGGAGCCGGCACCTCCTGACGCGGGGGATTCCCGTGTTCGGCGAGATCGCGCTGCTCGGCGACTCTCCCCGCGAGCTGTTCGGCGCCTTCTTCAGCAACTGGCGGGAGGCGGGGCTGGGAGCCGACGGGCCCGCGCCGACCGCTTACGGCATCCTCGGCGTGGCCGGTTCAGTGCTCTTCGGCGCGATGGGTCTGACCCGCACCGTGCTGGTGCTGGGGCTCATCCCGTTCGGCGCCGCCGGGCTCTGGCGCCTGCTGGCGGGGACGGGCAGTCGACGGGCCCAGATCGTGGGCCTGGTGGCCTTCGTCGCGATGCCCCTGCCGTACAACGCCCTGGCAAACGGGGTCTGGAGCGCCCTGGCGATCTACGGGACCCTGCCGTGGATCTGCCTCGGGCTGGCGAGGGTCCTGGGCCCGGTGAGTTCCGGCGAGTCGCCGGCGGCGACGGGCTTCTGGCTTCCAACGGTGCTCGTGGGAGTCGTCGTGGCGCTGTCCTGGGCATTCGTTCCCGTGACGCCTCTGGTGCTGGTCATGCTCGTCGGGGCGCTGGTGGTGGGCGGCCTGCTCACCGGCTCGACGCGCCGGCTGGCGCACCTGCTGGGCGCCGCGGCCGGCGGGCTGGTGGCGGGCTGGCTGCTCAACTGGCCTGCGGCCCCAACCTCCTTCGGTGAGATCTTCCAGTCCGGCGGGGCCCGGCCGGACGGCTCGGGTGACCTCACCGTCGCCGAGTTGCTTCGCTTCGCCACCGGTTCGGCCGTCGCCAGCTCGCTGGTCTGGGGGCTGCTGGCGGTGGCCGCGCTGGCGCTGTTCGTGGCCCGCGGGAGCAGGTTCACATGGGCGGTGCGGGCGTGGTGCCTCGTGGTCGTTTCCGTGCTGGTGGCGCTGGTCGCCGAGCACGGCTGGAGTCCGTGGGACCTGCCGCGCCCGGAGGTCCTGCTTGCGCCCGCGGGATTCGGGTTGGCGCTTGCCGCCGCCGTGGGCGCCTCCGACATCACCCATGCTGCGACCGCTGGGCGCCGGCGCCGGTGGTTGCCGGCCGGCGTCGGGTTGGCGGCCCTGGTGGTGGGTGGCATTCCGGCGCTGATCCTGACCCTCGACGGGCGTTGGGGCATGCCCCGAGGCGACTTCACGACCCCGCTGGCGGCGGTCGAGGAGGAGTCCAGGCTGGGGGCGTTCCGGATCCTCTGGGTCGGCCATCCCGACGTGCTGCCCCTCGGCGGGTGGGAACTCGACGACCGCATGGTGTTCGCCACCTCCACATCGGTTCCCCCCGATGTCGGCCTGCAGTGGCCGGGTCCGCGTCCTGCGGAGTCCGAGCGGCTTCGAGACGCCTGGCGCGACGCGATGTCCGGGGGGACCGACCGGATGGGGGAGCGGCTGGCACCCCTCGGGGTGCGCTACGTGGTCGTCATGGAGCGGATCGCCCCGGAACCCTTCGGGGATCTCGCCGAACCTGCCCCGCCCTGGGTGCAGGACCGCCTCGCCGCGCAGTTCGACCTCGAGCGGCAGGAGTCCCGGGCGGGCATCGCCGTGTACCGCAACATCGCCTGGCGCCCGTCCCGGACCCTCCTGGCAGGCACCGGCGAGGTGGCCCCGGAGGCATTCGCCGCGCCGCCGAACCTGGCGCTGGGTGACTTCGACCCTCCGGCGGAGGCGCGCGGCGTCCTGCCGCCGGACAGCACCCTCTATCTCGCCGACGCGGCCGACGATTGGGTGCTCCGCGTGGGGGGGACGAGGATCGAATCCCGACCGGCCCTCGGCTGGGCGCACAGTTTCCCGACCGGCGGGGGCGGCGAGGCGACGCTCCGCCACGAGCCCGCTGCGGCCAACGTGACGCGCATCGTCCTCTGGTCGTTGGTGATCGTCCTGGTGCCGCTGGCGTTCCTGCGTCGCAGGTCTCTGGGGTTCGGGAGTGGCGCGATGCCTGAACCCGGCGGCGATCGCCGAACCTCCGACGAGGTGGTGTCGGCATTGCTGGCTCGGGCGCGCCGGGAGTCCTGAGGTGCGCTGGCCGGCGATCCTGGCCCTGATGGCCGCCGTGGCGGCGCTGGCCGTCGCCGACTGGGCGGCGCGAGGCGCCCTCGAGGATCCCCCCTCGGCCGACCCCGCGGGTGCCCGCTCGGGTTACTCCGCCGCCGGCGGCGAGACCTGGTTCTGCGTCGGCGGCGTGGGCGGCGCCGGCGAGTCCCGCCAGCAGATCAGCATCATCAACACCTCCGGGAGCGAGCTGCGAGGTGAGGCGCGCCTGTTCCCGGCGGTGCCGCTGGGCGGCCGATCCCAGCAGTGGCCCGCGACGCGTGTCAACATCGTCGTGGACCCGTACGCGCGGTCCGACTTCGACCCCGCGGCGACCGCCCTACAACTGGCGCCCGAATTGGCGAGTTTCGCAGAGGTGTTCGTGGCCGCCGAGGTGCGCCTCGATGGCGCCGGCGGTGTCGTGACGCAGGAGGTCGCCGGGACGGGCGCCGGCGATGCCGGAGCGTGTCTCACCGCCGCATCGCCGGAGTGGCACCTGGCCGCCGCCAGCACGCGCCGCGATGCCGCGGCCCGGCTCTCCCTGCTGAATCCGTTCTCCGATGACGCGGTCGTGGACATCACCTTCGCCACCGATGAGGGACGTCGCGACCCGGTGGCCTACCAGGGCGTGGTGGTGCCCGCCAGCGCGCTGCTGGTCCTCGACCTCGGGAGCGAGGTGGCCCGGCGGTCGCAGGTCGCGCTCTCGGTGGTGGCGCGCAGCGGCAGCCTGGCGGCGTCGCTGCTGCAGTCGTTCAACGGTGACCTGGGCCTCTCTGGGATGTCTCTGCGTGCGGGGTCCCCGCGCCCGGAGGAGCAGTGGCTGTTCCCGCTGGGGGTGGCGGGCGCGGCTGCCGGTGCCGCCAACTCGTTCGTGGTCTACAACCCCGGCGGCGTCGAAGCGAGGGTCGACCTGACCGTCGAGGTGGACGCCGCCCTGCAGGCTCGGGGCGTCCCGCCGTTCGAACTCACCGTCCCGCCGGGCCAGCGTGTCGAGATCACCTTCTTCCCGCCGCTCGCCGGTATGGCGCACCCCGTCTCCGGGGTCGACGTGGTGGCGGCCACGACCCGCGTCCCGCCGAGCGATCGGTACTGGGTGAGCGTCCGCTCGTTCAACAGCGTGCCGGTGGTGGCCGAGCGGCTTCGCACGATCGAGACGGGCACCGAGGACGAGCTGTCGATCCTCGCCGGGCGCCCCGCCGGTGCACGGCGAGGCGTGGTCGTACTGGCAGGCGTCGGTGGCGACCGCCACGTGGTCTCCATCGTGAACCCCTCCCTGGAGACGATCAGCCGCCTGTCTCTGGAGGCACTGACCGCGAACGGCTGGGTGTCGCTGGAGCGGTTCACCGATGTCGAGATCCGGCCACGCCAGAGGCTGCTGCTGGATCTCTCGAACCATCTGCCGCCGGGATCGTCGGTGCTGCGTTTCGACGCCACCGAGCCGCTCGTGGCAACCCATGCCCGTCCCGGCGGGGCCGGGGCACTGGGAGCCGTTCCCGAGATGGAGTCCGTTTCCGAACTTGAGCAGCTGATCTTCTAGTCCCGGGGCTGATCCCGTCGGCCGGTGCTCCGGTTCGCCGGGGGCAGGCGACGTGACTAGTTTTCCTGGTGGAGCGGCCCGGCCGGTGGCGGGTCATCCCGACGAGCCCCATTTCACCGGGAGGCAGGCCAATGACCGCGTACCCCAAGCTCTTCAGTGAATGGCGCGTCCGCAACACGACGGTCCCCAACCGCGTCGTCTTCGCGCCCACCTGTCCGACCTGGGTGGCCGACCCGCTCGAGGGGATCTTCACCGACCAGGCGGTGGCCTACTACGAGGAGCGCGCCCGCTCTGGCCTCGGCATGATCATCATCGGCGGCACGATCATTCACAAGGAGGCCCTGTACTCGGAACTGAACTTCCCGGGCCTGTGGACCGACGACCAGATCGAGGGTCTGGCCCGGGTCGCCGAGGCCGTCCAGCGCCACGGCACGCGGCTCGTGACCCAGTTGCTGCATCCGGGCCTGCGGGCCATGAACGTCGTCAACAAGGACCCTGCCTACGACCACGACGCCGAGTGGTGGCACGTGGCACCCAGCCAGGTCCCGCCGGGGGAGTATCCCAACGCCCCGATGCCCAAGGAGATCGAGGAGCACGAGATCGCCGAGATGATCGAGGCGTACGGCAGCGCGGCCCGGCGGGCGTTCGAGGCCGGGCTGGACGGCGTCGAGTTCCACATGGCGCACGGGTACCTCCCGTGGCAGTTCCTCTCGCCCCTGTACAACCACCGCACCGACGGCTGGGGTGGCTCCTACGAGAACCGCCTGCGCTTCTCCCTGGAGGCGCTCGACAGCATCCGCGCGGCGGCGGGTGACGACAAGATCGTCGGGTACCGGATCAACTCCGCCTCCTTCTGGCCCGGCGACCTGGAGATGGACGACGTCAAGCGCATCGTGGTCGACCTCGACGAGCGCTCCGACGTCGACTACGTGAACATCTCCGCAGGCGTCCACCACTCCTTCATCCACACCCCGATGACCTACGAGCCCGGCTGGGAGCGCGGCTACACCAAGGCCATCAAGGAGGTCACGGACACGCCGGTCCTGCTCGTGGGGCGCATCACCAACCCCGGCATCGCCGAGGAGATCCTCGAGGCCGACGAGGCGGACGCCATCCTGCTGGCCCGCCAGCTCTTCGCCGACGAGCACTGGGTGCAGAAGGTTCGCGAGGGCCGCGAGGAGGACATCCGCCGCTGTGTGGCCGCCAACTACTGCTGGCGCAGCGTCATCACCGGCGGGCGCGTGCAGTGCGTCTACAACCCTGTCGTGGGCCGGGAGCGCCAGTGGGGTGAAGGCAGCCTCACGGCCGTGCCCGCGGGGAAGAAGGTCATCGTCATCGGCGGGGGCCCGGCCGGTCTCGAGTACGCCCGCATCGCCGCCGCCCGGGGCCACGAGGTGGTCGTCGTGGAGCGGGAGGCCCACACGGGCGGCCACGTGCGCTGGCACGCCGCTCTGCCCAAGCGCTCGGAGTACGGGCAGATCGCGGTGTGGCTGGCGGCGCAGGCCAGCGGGAACGGCGCGACTATCCGGACCGGCGAGAATGTCGACGAGGGCAACCTGGACGAGCTGCTGGCGGCTGAGGCGCCCGACCACGTGGTCGTGGCCACCGGCTCGCATTACCGCCGGGACGGCTGGCAGGGTCAGACCGCTCAGCCACTGCCGGGCTGGGAGACCGGAAACTGCGTGAGCTGGGTGGACGTGGTCACCGGCGCCGTCGAGCCGTCGGGCTCGGTGGTCGTCATCGACGACCTGCAGGACGCCATGGCCCCGCTCACGGCCGTCAAACTGGCCGACGCCGGCTGCGACACCCGGCTCGTCACCCGCTGGCCGATGATCGGCATGGAGACGATTCCCGAGGTGTACTACCTCTGGGTTCGCCAGCACCTCTACGAGTCGGGGGTCGAGGTGTTACCCGACCTCTTCGCGAAGGAGATCAAGGGCAACGCCGTGGAGTTCCTGAACGTCTACGTCAACGACATGACCACGACGCTCCCCGCCGACTGGATCGTCATGGCCACAGGCCGCCAGTCTGACAACGACCTGTACCACGCGCTACGCGGGCGCGGTGTCAGCACCGAGATGATCGGCGACGCCATCGCCCCTCGCACCACCTACGAGGCCGTCTACGAGGGGCACCGCCAGGCACGCAAGCTCTGAGCGGCCGCGCCGGTCGCCGGTCGGGTCAGTCCTGGGTGGCGACGACGCGCCGCACCGAATCGATGTCGCCGGCGGTCGGCGGGCCGAGGATCCAGGCCTGCACCGCCCCGTCGCGGTCGGCCACCAGCGTGAACGGCACGGCGTCCACCCCGTAGGCGTCGTGGAGCCCGGGGTGGCGGTCGCCGTCGACTTCCTCAACGTCCACAGTGGGGCCCGCCAGGGGGCCGAGGCGTTCCAGCGCCGAGCCGCACGTGCGGCAGGTGCCGTCGGTTAGGACCGCCACCAGCCAGGGCGTTCCGGAAGTGCCGACCCCGGCGCGCGCAAAGGCCGCCCGGTCGAGTGCGGTCGGGATGTCCGGGGAGGCCAGGACCCCGCGCCAGCGGCTGCGCCGCCGCGAGGCCACGAGCGCCACGAGGCATGCCACCGCCCCCAGGATCAACGCAAGAGGGGCGAAGCGCACCGGCCGTCGGCCCCGGCTCGGCGGGGCTCAGATCGCAGGCTCGTCGAAACCGGATGCGGCCGCCACCGCGGCGCCCCCGGCCACCGCCGAGCCGTTCGTGCGGGCGACATCCACGAGGCGCTGCACCTCGTTGCCGGGGATGGTCTCGTGCTCCAGCAGCGCCCGCGCCACCAGGTCGAGGGCGTCCCGGTGCTCCCTCAGCAGCACCCTGCAGCGCTGCTCCTGGTCACGCAGGATCCGCTCCACCTCCTCGTCGATCAGGCGCGCCGTCTCGTCGCTGTACTCGCGCGCGCTGACGATCTCCTCGCCCAGGAACACCTCGCCGTGCGCACCCCAGGCCATCGGTCCGAGACGGTCGCTCATGCCCCATTCGCGGACCATCTTGCGGGCCAGCTGCGTGGCGCCCACCAAGTCGTCGTTGGCGCCGGTGGAGATGACGCCGAAGACCAGCTCCTCGGCGATGCGTCCCCCCATGCGCACAACCAGGGAGTCCTCGATGTAGTTCTGGCGATAGATGTGGCGCTCTTGTTCGGGAAGTTGCATCGTCACGCCCAGAGCCATGCCGCTGGGGATGACCGTGACCTTGTGGAGCGGGTCGGCGTTGGGCAGGGTGGCGGCGCACACGGCGTGCCCGGCCTCGTGATAGGCGACCGCCGTCTTCTCGTCCTCCGACAGCGCCAGAGACTCGCGCTTCTGGCCGATCAGCACCCGGTCGCGGGCCTGCTCGAAGTGAGCCATTGCGATGGTCTCCTCGCCGGCCCGCACCGCCGCCAGCGCGGCCTCGTTGACCACATTGGAGAGGTCGGCGCCGCTCATGCCGGGTGTCCCGCGGGCGATGAGGGTGAGATCCAGGCCGTCGTCCATCCGCTTGCCCTTCACGTGCACCTCGAGGATCTGCACCCGGTCCTCCAGCTCGGGGAGCGGCACCACCACCTGACGGTCGAAGCGGCCCGGGCGCAGCAGAGCCGGGTCCAGGATGTCGGGGCGGTTGGTGGCGGCCATCATCACGATGCCCTCGGTGGCCTCGAAGCCGTCCATCTCCGACAGCATCTGGTTGAGGGTCTGCTCGCGCTCGTCGTGGCCGCCGCCGAGTCCGGCGCCGCGCTTGCGGCCGATGGAGTCGATCTCGTCGATGAAGATGATGGCGCGTCCCATCTTGCGGGCGGAGCTGAACAGGTCGCGCACGCGGCTTGCGCCGACGCCTACGAACATCTCCATGAAGTCAGAGCCGGTGACCGACAGGAACGGCACACCCGCCTCGCCGGCCACCGCCCGGGCGATGAGGGTCTTGCCGGTCCCTGGGGGGCCGACCAGGAGGATGCCCTTGGGGATGCGTGCACCGATGCGGGCGAACTTCTCCGGCTCCCGCAGGAAGTCCACCACCTCGGTGATCTCCCGCTTCACGCCCTCGTAGCCGGCCACGTCGTCGAAGGTGGTCGCCGGCCGCTCGGTGGAGTACGTCTTGGCCCGGGAGCGGCCGATGGACATGATCCCACCCATTTGCCCCTGGGCACGCCGCTGCATCCACCAGAAGAACAGGATCAGCAGACCCACCGGCAGCAGCAGGGGCAGCAGCGTGCCCCAGATGCTGGAACTGGGCCTCGTGAACTCCACGCCGGAGCCCAGCTGGTCGCGCAGCAGGGCGTAGTCGCCGGGCGGGAGTTCGGTCGGGCCGGTGGTGCGGAACGTGCCGCCGTCGGCGAGCTCCCCGGTGATGTCGCCGTTGTTGTTGTTGATCTCCACAGTGACCACACCGCCGCCGGCCACTTGGTCCAGGAACTCGCTGTAGGTGATGGTCTCGCTGGTGTCGTCGTTGAACAGCCCGGGGAGGATGAGCGTTCCCAGGATGATGAGCAGCGCCACCCAGGCCAACCAGCGGGTCCAGTGCGGGCCTGTCGGCTGGCGGGGCCCGTCCTCCGGGCCGCCGCGCTCCGGGCCGCCGCGCTCCGGCGGCGGCGGGGAGGACGGTGGCGGCTGCGCCATAGGTTCATGCTAGGAGGCCGCCGACTGATTCTGCGTATCGCGTCCGAGGGCATCTCGGGCAGTGCCGTCCCATTGCGTCGCGTCCCCGAGGTGCCGGGTGCCCACGGGTAGGATCGCTGTCCGTGGTCGGGTGTTGTGTGTGCGCGACCGCGGGCCGCTGATGTCGCAGAGGGGTCGCCTGCGACCAGCGCCCCGCTGGTCGGTGTCAGTGGCGATTGCGGCGTGGATCGCGGCGGCCGCGATCACCCTCGTGGTGAATGTGGTGCTGGATTCTCTCTGGGCGATACCCAGAGGCGTGGGTGCCGCCGCCGCCAGGGCGGGAGCGCAGTTCGCGGGCGGAGTCGAACCGGATCGTCTCAGCGATAGCTACTGGCAGTTCACGGTGCGGCAGCTGCCCCTCTGGTTGACGCTGGCGGCGGTCACATGGATCATCGTCCGTCGCAACGGTGCCGGCCTGCGCAGCGCCCTGGGCGTCAGCCAGCGCTGGTACGACGTGCCTATCGGGCTGGTCTGTGGCTTGGCGGCGCAGTTCCTGATCATCCCTCTGGTGTACCTGCCGCTGGCGCGGTACATCGATACCGCCGAGGTCGAGGAGCCGGCCCGTCGCATCATGGAGCGCGCCGATGGCGCCGGGGCCGCCACGGTCGTGGTGGTGGCCGTCGTGCTGGTGGCACCGTTCGTCGAGGAGTTGTACTTCCGCGGGCTCTTGCTGCGGGCCCTCTGGGGAAGGATGGGACGCGTCCTCACCGTGGCGGTCTCGGCGGTCCTGTTCGGAGCGGCGCACTGGCAGCTCCTGCAGCTTCCGGCCCTCGTCGTCTTCGGGCTCGTGGCCGGCACGCTGGTGGTGGCCACGAGGCGCCTCGCCCCGGCGATGTGGGCGCATGCCGCCTTCAACGGCGTCACGGTCGTGCAACTGCTCCGCTGACCGATGAGTCCGACCGTCGACGAACCGTCCGCGCAGCTCGAGGCCGTTCGGTCGCCTCGCGTCGACACTGCGGCCCTGCAGCGCCGCACGGGGATCGTCTGCGTCATCGGGGCGTGCCTGTTCGTCTTCTGGCAGATGCGCCCCGACCTGCTATTCTCGGCGACCACCCCAGCGGGCGGCGACATGGCGGCGCACGTCTGGGGGCCGGCGTACCTGCGCGACCACCTGCTGCCGCTCGGCCGGTTGAGCGGCTGGTCTCCGGACTGGTACGCGGGCTTCCCCGCCTTCCACTTCTACATGGTGCTGCCGTCGCTGGCCATCGCGCTGGCGTCGTTCGTGATCCCCTACGGCGTGGCGTTCAAACTCGTGGCGATCGCCGGTCTGGTGTCACTGCCGCTGGCTGCGGCGACGTTCGTGCGACTGGCGGGTCTGCGCTTCCCGGCTCCGACGATCGCGGCGCTGTTCACGCTGCCGTTCCTGTTCGACACGACGTTCAGCATCTACGGCGGCAACGCGGCCTCGACGCTGGCCGGAGAGTTCGCCTACTCCATCAGCCTGTCGCTCATGCTGGTCTACCTGGGCGTGCTGCTGCGAGGGTTGCGCACGGGCCGGCACCGGGTGCTGGCGGGCGCACTGCTGGCGCTGGTGGGTTTGACGCACCTCATCCCGGCGATCTTCGCGGTGGCGGCCACCGGGGTTGCGCTGATGATGCAGCCGGGCCGGCGTCGCGTGCGCTGGGTGACTGTGACCGGCGCGCTGGCCGCGGCGCTGGCGGCCTTCTGGCTGCTGCCGTTCTGGTGGAGGCGGGACTTCTACCACAACATCGACTGGGTCAACCTCACCGAGTACTGGCCGAACCTGGTGCGCGACGACTGGAACTGGGTCCTCGTGGGGGCTTGGGCGGCCCTGCTGGTCGGCATTCTCCGCCGCCGGCGATTGGTGCTGTACCTGGCGGCGCTGGCGGCGCTGGCGGCAGCGGGCTACCGCTGGCTCCCCCAGGGGGTGCTGTGGAACGCCCGCCTGCTGCCCTTCTACTACCTGACGATGCTCCTGCTGGTGGGAGTGGGCATCGCAGCCCTTCTGGCCACCCTGGTGGCGGGTGGCCCGCTGCGAGAGACGCCGGCCGGCACCGGCGCCGAGTCACCGAGGATCGGCGAGGAGCGGAAGCGGCGGCGCTGGCTTCCCGAGGATTCCCCACGTCTGCGGATCGTCCTGGCCGCCGTGCTGCCGGCGGGTGCGGTGGCGGTGGCGATCGACGATCTCGTGGCAGACAGCGCGACTCTGCGGGCGCTCCTGGAGGTGTTTCCGGGGATCGAGGTGGCCACGGCCCCCGACAGGGCTGCCGATGTGGCACATCTGGCGCTCCTGATCCTCACTGGCGCGGCCGTGGTGGTCGTCGTCGAGATCCTCCGCGCCCTGCGGGCACAGGGTTTCCGCTCCCGGGCGAGTGGCCTGGTTGTGCTCGGCCGCCCCGAAGCGGCGACGGCGGCCGCCGGGGCGCTGCGCCCGGCGGAGGGGACTCCGACGTCGGCAGGGGGCATGATCCGCCCGCTGGGGGCCACGCGGGGAACGAGCTCGCGTGCCGGTGTCGTGCTGGTGCTCGGCACCGTGGCGCTCGTCCTGGTCATCGTGGCGATTGTCGCCTACCCGCTGCGGGCGCTGGGCCCAGCCGGCGGGGAGGTTCCCGACGGCCGCTACGGTCTGAAGGTTGCTCCGAACGTGGTGCTGGCAGGCACGACCCAGAAGAGCTTCCTGCCGTTCTGGGTGTACTGGAACTTCTCCGGCTACGAGGCCAAGGAGCCACGAGAGGGGATCGGCGGCTACCACGAGTACTACCGGGTCGTGACCACCATGGCGGCGGTCGCCGGCGAGCGGGGCTGTGGCCGGGTCATGTGGGAGTACGGGCTGAAGCGGCTGGACAGCTACGGGTCGCCCATGTCGCTGATGCTGCTGCCGCACTGGACCGACGGCTGCCTTGCCTCCATGGAGGGACTCTTCTTCGAGTCGACCCAGACCGTGCCGTTCCACTTCATCAACCAGGACGAACTCTCGCTCGAACCGTCCCGGCCGGTGCGAGCGGTGTCCTACGGAGGGCCCAACCTGGCCGCCGGCGTGGCGCACATGCAGCTCTTCGGCGTGCGCTACTACATGGCGTTCTCGGACTCGCTGATCGCCGAGGCCCGTGCCCACGAGGATCTCACGGAGGTGGCTGCCGAGCCGCCGTGGGTGATGTTCGAACTCGCCGACGCGCCGCTGGTGTCGCCGCTGGCTGCTGAGCCGGTGATCGTCAGCGGTGCCGGCGACGATCCGGAAGCCTGGCTGGAGGTCGCCGAGGAGTTCTACGCCACCTATCCGGGCTCGAGGGCAACCGATCCCGACGCGGGGTTCCTGTCGAGCGCGGCGGTGTTCCCGGCCGCTTCCGGGCCGGAGAGTTGGGCCGAGGTGTCGACGGGTTCCCAGCGACCGGTGCGCAGCCTCGAGGAGATCCAGGTCCACGCAGTCTCCGCCACGCCCAACTCGATCAATTTCAGGGTCGACCGGAGCGGCGTCCCGGTCCTGGTGAAGGCCTCGTACTTCCCCAACTGGCAGGTCGACGGGGGCGCCGGTCCCTATCGGGTCGCCCCCAACTTCATGGTTGTCGTGCCCACCGAGACCGAGGTGACCCTCACGTACGGCTGGACGCCTGTGGACGTGCTGGCCTGGGTGATCACCGCCGCCGGTGTGATCGTCGCCCTCGTGCTGTGGCGCAACCCGCACATCTGGACCGCCGAGGCGGACCGGCGCGCCCCCTGGGAGTGACTCGTGGAAGCCGGTAGCGACCGGGCCGTGGATGTGCGCCTGTCGGTCGTTGTGCCTGCCTTCCGGGAGGCCGAGGTGATCGGCGAGACTCTTTCGGCGCTGCGAGCCGGCCTGGCCGGTGTGGCGCCGGCGGATGCGCTGGAGTTGATCGTCGTGGACGACGGGTCCGGCGACGCCACCGTCGAACGCGCCCGCGCCGCCGGGGCCGACCGGGTCATCGAACTGGGCCGCAATCGCGGCAAGGGTGCCGCGGTGCGCGCCGGGATGCTGGCGGCCTCCGGCGAGGCAGTGGTGTTCACCGACGCCGACCTGCAGTATCCGCCGGATCGGATCGTGGCGGTACTGGCCGGCCTCGACGGCCAGGTGGGGGCGGTTGTCGCCAGGCGGGGACGGTCCGGGCAGAGGGCGCTGCGCCGGCTGGGGACCCGCACCGTGTCGCGCCTGGCCAGGGCCCTGGTACTGGGGAGAGCGACCGCCGGCGAGAATCTCGGGACCGATACGCAGTGCGGGTTGAAGGCATTCCGCCGCGACGTGGCGCGAGACGTGTTCGGTCGGTGCCGGGTGGACCGTTTCGGTTTCGACGTGGAGGTGCTGCTGTTGCTCTCGCTGCTGGGGGTCCCGGTGGCCGTCGAGACGGTCGAGGCCATCCCGGCGCCACGCCGTTCCAGCGTCCGGGTATTGCGAGACGGAGCGGCGATCCTGCGCGATCTGCTCCGCATCCGCAGGTGGTTGCGCCGGGGGGTCTACAACCTCGCCGCCGGGGGCGATGGCTGAGTCCCCGGGACCGGTCCCGGGCGGCGAACCGGCCGTGGCGGCTCGCCTCGACGCCATCGTCCGGGCCAACGACATCCGGGGCCGCGTGCCGGCCGAACTGGACGAGGCGCTGGCCCGCCGCCTCGGGGAGGCGTTCGCCGCATTCTTCACCGAGGACGACCCTCGCACCGCCGAGGTGCTCGTCGGGCGAGACATGCGGCTGTCGGGGCTGAACCTCAGCGGTGCTTTCTGCGCCGGGCTGCAGGCGACGGGCCTGGACGTGGTGGATCTGGGCCTCACTTCCACCGACATGCTCTACTTCGCCGCTGGCCACCTCGATGCCCCCGGCGTGGTGTTCACCGCCTCGCACAACCCCGCCGGCTACAACGGCATCAAGGCCTGCCGGTCCGGGGCCCGCCCGCTCAGCGGCGAGCGGGACCTGGCTCGTGTGCGCCAACTGGCGCTGCTGCCACCACTGCCGCCGGCCGCAGCCCCGGGCGGTCGTCGCCAGCTGGACCTGCTCGAGACCTTCGCCCGGCACGTGCGGTCATTCACCGACGCCGAGTCGATGCGACCGCTTCGGGTCGTGGCGGACGTGGCGAATGGCATGGGGGCCCTGGTCGTGCCGGCCGTCTTTGAGGGACTTCCGCCGATTCTCGAGGTGCTGCACGGCGAGTTGGACGGGAGCTTCCCGAACCATCCGCCCGACCCGTTGCAGGAGGCCAACCTGGCCGACCTGTGCCGGCGCGTCGACGAGGCCGGCGCCGACGTGGGGTTGGCGTTCGACGGCGACGCCGACCGGGTGTTCTTCGTGGACGACCGGGGACGGCCGCTGTCGGGCTCGGTCACCGCCGCGCTGCTGGCGGGGGCGGTGCTGCGTCGCAACCCGGGTGCGCTGGTGCTGTACAACGCCGCCTGCTCGCGGGTGGTGTCAGAGGCTGTGGAGGAGGCCGGCGGTCGTTCGCTTCGCACCCGGGTGGGGCATTCGCTCATCAAGGAGCGGATGGCCGAGACCGGTGCGGCCTTCGCCGGCGAGCACTCGGGCCACTACTACTTCGCCGAGAACCACTGCTCCGATTCGGGGGTGCTGGCGGCGGTGGCGCTGCTCGAGGAGCTTTCGCGCGCCGGAATGCCCCTGAGCGAGTTGCGGCGCCCGTTCGATCGCTACGCCGCTTCCGGGGAGGTGAACTTCACCGTCGCCGATCCGCGTGCGGTCACCGAGGCGCTGGCGCGCCGCTACCGCCACCATCACCAGGATCGCCTCGACGGTCTGACGGTGGACTGCGGCGACTGGTGGTTCAACCTGCGTCCCTCCAACACCGAGCCTCTGCTGCGCCTGAATCTGGAGGCCGCCGACGCCGGCGACTGCGCCCGCTACCTGACAGAGTTGCGGGCGGCCATCGAACTCTCGGCGTGATCCCGGGCGGCCCGTGTGCCGCTCGGATATCGACCCCTACATCGAACTCTCGGCGTGATCCCGGGCGGCCCGTGTGCCGCTCGGATATCGACCCCTACATCGAACTCTCGGCGTGATCCCGGGCGGCCCGTGTGCCGCTCGGATATCGATCCCTACAACGGCACTGCCGCCGACCCTCTCCTCGACGCAGCCGGGGTTCTAGGGGCCGCGGGTGGTAGGCGTGTTGCCGGTGTCAGCGCCGGGGGGTGGGGGGTGGTTCCCGGTGGGTTTGTCGGGGGGCCGGGCCGGGGGTTGCTTGTTGCGGTTGTGATCTCTGGGCTCGCCGTTGTGGTTGTGGTCGTCGTTCTGGTGGTGGTGGGTGTGGCAGGGGGCGCAGAGGAGTTCGAGGTTGGTGATGTCGGTG
>JAPPDX010000110.1 GCA_028824415.1 bacterium
TGGCGATCGTGCTGGTGTGGCTGCTGGTGTGGCGCGGCGACGCCCCGCCGCCACCGTCGGTGCTCGAACGCAGCGAGGCACTGACGGCAACGACAGAGGCGCCCGCGCCGGCTCCCGCGGCCGACGATCGGGCCGCGTCCACTCCTCCACCGGCCCCCGTCGAGCCGGCACCGCCTGCCGAACCATCCGCGCCCGAGGCAACCGACTCGCCGCCGCCGGCTACACCGGCTCCGCCGGCGGAGCCCGAGCTCCCGCCGCCACCGCCTGAACCCGAACCGCCACCCCCCGCTGAGCCGGCGCCGCCCGCCGAACCGGACGAACCCGCCGCGGCCGGCCTCGACGGCGTCTGGTCGGTGAACACGACGCTCGGGAGCTTCGAGGACTACACGAGTTCCTGGGCCGGCTACCGGGTGGGCGAGGAACTCTCGGGAATCGGGGCCACCGACGCCGTCGGGCGGACTCCGGCTGTGTCCGGAACCCTGGAGATCGCCGGCACGTCTGTGACGGCGGCCGTCGTGGAGGTCGATCTCACCACGGTGATCAGCGACCGGCCCCAGCGTGACGGTCTCGTGCGGCGGTCCTTGGACACCCAGCAGTTCCCGTCGGCCCGCTTCGAGTTGACCGAGCCGGTCACCTTCGAGAGCCTGCCCGCCGCGGGCGAGTCGGTGACGGCGACCGTCGTCGGAGCCTTCGAGATCCACGGCGCCGGCCGCCCGGTGGAGATCTCCCTCGAGGCCACCTGGATCGAGGGAGTCGTGATCGTGGGGGGAACGTTCGAGATCCGCTTCGAGGACTACGGGATCGTTCCTCCCCGGGCACCCGTGGTGCTGTCGGTGGAGGACGTCGGGACCATCGAACTGTTGCTGAACTTCACCCGCTGAGCCGACCCGGCGCCGGATTCTTAGTCGATTCTTGTCCCGGCCTCGGGCTCCGCTTACCTGCACCTCCCAGGCTCTCCTCGTAACCGATCGGCGAGCTAGGAGGAGCAGCCTTGGACACACAGCAACGACAGACGTCACATGATGCCCGGAACAGACGATTCACGATCGTGGCGGCGGTCTCGCTGGTCTGCGCCCTGATCGCGGGGGTTCTGGCACTCACGCTTCCGGCCGTCGCACAGACCGACGCCGACGGCTCCGACGAGGAGAGCGACCAGGATCAGTCCGCCGCCGAGAGGGGAACCATCGAGGAGGCAATGACGGAGCGGCTGAACGCAGCGCTTGAGCCTCTGGTGACTGACGGCACCATCACCGCCGAGCAGCGCGACGCCATCGTGGAGGCTCTGCTGTCGGCCCGACGGTCGGCGCCCTTCGAGGGGTTCAAGTGGCAACACGGTCGGCGCTGGGGCGGTCCCGGTGCCGGCGGGTTCGCCGGCGGCGATCTGGCCGAGCTGCTGGGTTTGAGTTCGTCCGATCTCCGAGCGAGGCTACGCGCCGGTGAGACACTCGCCGAGCTGGCCCAGGCCGGCGGCGTGGAGGCCGGCGCGGCCGTCGACCTGCTCGTCGCTCAGGCGGTCGCCCGGATCGACACCGCGATCGAGGACGGCCGGCTCGACGCCGAAGCCCGGCCGGCCTGCGTCGCCGCCCTGGAGGCGCACATCACGGCCCTGGTCGATGGCGACCAACCGGGTGACGAGGCCGACGTGAACGCCTGCGGTGGCCGTTCTCCACGTGTGCGAGCGGGTGAGGGGAATCGAACCCCCGTATTCAGCTTGGGAAGCTGATGTTCTACCATTGAACTACACCCGCAGGGGCGTCCTGACGCTACCCCGTCGGCTGCCCGTTCGCGGCTGCGGCGACCGGGAGGTGCGGGATGGCTCCGAGAGTTGGTTTCATCGGGTTGGGTAACGTCGGCGCCAAGCTGGCGGGCTCCCTGCTGCGCAACGGGGTTGCTCTCACCGTGCGCGATCTGGACCGATCCGCGGCCCAGCCGTTCCTCGAGTCGGGCGCGGCATGGGGAGACAGCCCGCGGGAGATGGCGGCGGCTTGTGACGTCGTGATCACGTGCCTGCCGAGCCCGGCGGCCAGTGCCGCGGTTCTGGAGGCCGATGACGGGCTGCTGGCCGGGCTGGGTCCCGGCAAGGTCTGGGCGGAGATGAGCACCACCGACGAGGCCGAGGTGCGCCGCCTCGGTGCCCGGGTTGCCGCCACCGGCGCGGCGGCGGTGGATTGCCCGGTGTCGGGCGGCTGTCACCGGGCCGCCACGGGCAACATCGCCATCTTCGCGGGCTGCGACCGGGAGACCTTCGAACGGATCCTGCCGCTGCTGACCGCGATGGGCCGCCGGATCCTGCACACGGGTCCGCTCGGGAGCGCCACGGTCCTGAAGGTCGTCACCAACTACCTGGCAACCGCCAACCTGGTCGCGGTGTGTGAGGCACTCGTGACCGCCAAGGCGGCGGGCATGGACCTCAACACCACCTATGAGGCCATCCGCATCTCCTCGGGCAACTCCTTCGTGCACGAGACCGAGGGCCAGGTCATTCTCAACGGCAGCCGCAACATCAACTTCACCATGGATCTTGTGGTCAAGGACATGACCCTGTTCCAGTCCGTCGCCGACCGCTCCGGGGTGCCGCTGGAACTGTCGCCCCTGCTCCTCGGCATCTTCGGTGAGGCGCAGGAACGTTACGGCCCGCGCGAGTGGTCTCCGAACGTCATCCGGCGCCTCGAGGAGCGAACGGGCCTGCGGATCTGCGCTCCGGGGTTTCCCGCCGAACTCATCGACGAGGAACCGGAGGAACCCGGCTTCGAGGTCGGCGTCTAGCCCCGCCTCACATCGGGCGTGCGCCCTGGCCGGCGGCACCGGCCGTCAGTCGGCCGCCTCGGCCCCGTGACCCCGCCAGCGGTGGTAGCGCGACCACAGCACCAGCAGCGGCGGCAGCACGCTGAAGGTGGCGATGAGCCCCAGCAGGATCGTGACGGCGGCGAGGATGCCCAACTCCTGCATCGGCCGCAGCGGGGAGAACACCAGCATCAGGAGGCCCAGCGCCGTCGTGAGTGCGCTGCCCAGGAGCGCCCCGCCGGTGGTGACCATCGCCCGTCGCAACGCCTCAGGCACCTGTGGCGATTCCCGGTGCTCCTCCAGGAAGCGGTGGGTGAGGTGGATGGTGTAGTCGACACCGATCCCGATCGTGAGCACCACCATGAGGGCGGTGCTCATGTTGTAGGAGATCCCGAACAGCCACATGGCGCCCAGCAGCCAGGCCAGGGTCACGACGATCGGCAGGATCGTGATCAGTCCGAGCAGCGGTCGGCGCTCGCGGAGGCCGAAGTAGAGGACGAGGATCGCCAACGCGGCGGCGACGACGAGGCTCACGCTCGAGACCTGGCTGGCTGCCAGCTCGTCGGTGATCAGGGCGATGAGCGCGTCGCCGCCGGTGACGGTCAACTCCGAGGCGCCTCCGCCCCACAGCGCCTCGATCTCTTCGATCAATTCCTGCAGCGCCTCGTTGCTCTCCACCGCAACGGGTATCTGGATGATGGTGCGGTCGGGGCCGTCGGCCCGGAAGTCCAGGACCTCGGCGAATCCGGCGGCGTCGACGCCTTCGAGCAGTTCCCACGCCCGCCGGACGTCGCCCTCGGGCGCCGCCGGGTCGCTGCGCAACTCGGCGAAGGCGTCGGCGACGGCAGCATCACCGTCGGTCCAGTCGGCGAGCAAACTCCCGGCCGAGGACAGGGGAGGCCCGATGATGCCGTCCGGGCGCCGGGCGGGGTCGACCAAGACTGTGTGGAGGTCGCTGAGCTCCCGGACCGCCCGAGCGCTTTCGAGGTCGGTCTCGATGAGCACCGTCATCAAGGTGGCGCTCCCGTCGAAGTTCTCGTCGAGGTAGTCGAAGTTCTCCGCCACCTCGGAGTCCCGCGGCAGGAAGTCCTTCACCGCGAACGTCGTGCTGAGGTTGGTGGCAGCCACGACGGCTAGGACCGTGACGGCGATGGCGGCGGCGAGGACCGGGAGCGGCCGGCGCACTACGACAGCGGCGATGCGGGGGAGGGCGGCCGCGGCGCCGGGAATCGTGTCGGCTATGGGCTGGACCGCCGGTTCCCGTCCCTTGGTGGCGCGCCACCGGTCCAGCGTCAGGCGGGCGGCCGGGACGAAGCTGGTCATCACGATCCAGCCCGAGACGACGCCGATGCTGGCGATGATGCCGAACTCGGCGATGGGCTTGAAGCGGCTTGTCAAATTGGCGAGCAGGCTTACGGCGGTCGTGCCCGCTGCCAGCAGCACCGGCACTCCGCAGAGCCGCACGGAGTGTGCGATGGCCCGGCCAGAGGCGTCGGCCGCCCGCTCGGCGTCGTCGCGCAGCGCCTCCCGGTAGCGGCCGGTGATCTGCAGCGCGTAGTCCACCGCCAGGCTGATCAGCAGGACGGGTATCAGCGTGAGCAGGATGTTGTCCGGGTCCACGATGCCGGCACCGCCCGGTGACAACCAGGCCTGCGCGCCGAGCATCCACAGGATCGTCATGCCGAGTCCGGCCATGGTGATGTGGACGTCGGACTGGGTGCGGTAGAAGACGGCCAGGAGCACCACGATCACGGCCAGGGCGATGAGGGTGACCACGATGAGGTTCCGGTCTCGCGCCTCCTTGGCCTCAATGTCGCTCTGCGCCAAGGTGATGATTGAGGTGTCCAGCGCGCCGGTGTCGACGGACTCGGCGATCTCGTGGGCGCGCAGTTGCGCCTGCTCCTGGCCGAGCGCGTCACCGGCGTCGTCCAGGATGATCAGGGAGAGCCCCGCCGTCGGCTCCCCGGTTGCGTCTCGCGCGATGAAGCGCTCCAGCAGGTCGTGCAGTTCTGCCCGTTGCGGATCGCGTGCCAGCTGAGCCAGGCCCAGGGAGACCTGGGTGTCGGTGATGGTCGCCAGAGACAGCCCGGCGTCGGCGGCCGCCAGTTCGATGAGCTGGACGTAGCCGTAGAGCGGTTCGGCGACCAGGAACGGCTCCACCTCGGGATCGCTGCTGATGGCGATCTGCAGGTCGTTGATCGCCCGTAGCGAGTCCGCCGCCAGGACGTCGCCCTTGGCGAGGATCTGGACCACCCGCAGGTCGGCCGCCGCGGGAAAGCTCTCCCGGATGACGTCGGTGGCCGCGGCAAGGTCACTGCCGGCGGGAAGGAAGATGCTGGTGGAGTCGACGGGGCCCTCGGGCGGGTCCTGCACCAGGACGCCGGCGAGCAGGGCGAGTGTCACTGCTCCCAATACCGCCAGCACCCGTTTCGGCGACTTCCGGATGATCCGGGCCTGCCAATCGAACATGCTGTGACGCTATTCCAACCGGCGGTCGGGGGTTGTGATCAGGCGAAGGCGGACTGCCCGGTGATCGCCTGGCCGAGGATCAGAGTGTGGATCTCGTGGGTGCCCTCGTAGGTGTAGACCGATTCGAGGTTGTTCATGTGACGGATCACGGGGTACTCCAGCGTGATGCCGTTGGCGCCGAGGATGCCGCGGGCGACCCGGGCCACCTCGAGTGCCATGCGCACGTTGTCGAGCTTGCCGACGCTGATCTGTGCGGCGCTCAGCGCGCCGTTGTCGCGTAGACGGCCCAGGTGCAGCGCCAGCAGCGTGCCCCGCTGGACGGCGATCATCATCTCGACCAGCTTCTGCTGCGTGAGTTGGAACCGGCTGATGGGCGCCCCGAAGGCGCTGCGGTCACCGGCGTAGGACAGGGCTGCTTCGTAGCAGGCGCGGGCAGCCCCCACGGCACCGAAAAGGATCCCGAAGCGCGCCTCGTTCAGGCACGACAGCGGCCCCCGCATGCCGACCACACCCGGCAGCACGGCATCCGCCGGCAGGCGCACCTCTTCCAGTACGAGTTCGGATGTGACCGAGGCGCGCAGGGAGAGCTTGCGAGGAATGTCGTTGGCGGCGAAGCCCGGCGCGTCGGTCGGCACCAGGAAGCCCCGCACGCCGTCAGCGGTCTGGGCCCACACCACCGCGACCTGGGCGATCGAGCCGTTCGTGATCCACATCTTGGTGCCGTTGAGGATCCAGTCGGAGCCGTCGCGGTGGGCCCGGGTCCGCATGCTGGCCGGGTCGCTGCCGGCGTCGGGCTCGGTGAGCCCGAAGCAGCCGATCGCCTCGCCGGCTGCCATGGCGGGCAACCACTGCCGCCGGTGCTCCTCGCTGCCGTAGGCACGGATGGGGAACATCGCCAGCGAACCCTGCACGCTCATGAAGCTGCGCAGTCCCGAGTCCCCGGCCTCCAGTTCCATGCACGCCAGGCCGTAGTCGGTTGCGCCGGCTCCGGCGCAGCCGTAGCCCTCCAGGTGCATCCCGAGCAGGCCCAGAGCACCCAACTCGGGCCCGATCGTCCCGGCCGGGACGATCCCCCGCTCGAACCAGTCTCCGACCTCCGGCAGGATCCGCTCGGTCACCCAGCGCCGCACCGTGTCCCGCAACAGAACCTGCTCCTCGCTGAGCAGCGAGTCGATCGCCAGGAAGTCGGTGGGCGAGGTCACGCCCGGTCCGACGCCGTGCCGCCCGCGGGACTCGTCAGCGTCCATCGGTTCCTCCTCGCCGCTGGCCTGGCCAACCGCAGGGTACCGGGCGAGTGTCAGTGGGAATCAACCCGGCGTGACGGTCCCTCTACCAGTCGCTGGAGCGCTCGGCGTGGACGTGGTCGGGCATCCGGTAGGTGATGCCCTCGTCGTCGTATCTCGAACCCGACAGCAGGGTCGTGAAGCTCGTGAAGTTGTTCTGGCGTTTGAGCTTCGGGAAGCAGCGCTGCAGGACGCGCTCGTAGCGGCCCTGGAAACGGAACCAGCCCAGCACGCCGAAGCTGGACTGCTTCGGGTAGCGCAGCTTGTCGGCCAGGCTGTCGCCGATCATGGCACGGGAGACCTTGTAGACGTACTTGGCCAGATTCCGCCGCTCAGTCGGATCGTCGATGCCCACCACCAGGGGCGCGGAGTTCACCAGGGCGTTCGCCAGCGCGACGGATGCGTCGTCGGGTTCCGGTTCACACATGAGGCCGACCGCGAAGAGTCGGAGGGCCTCGGCCTCGTCGCGGTAGAGGATGGAGTCCGGGATGCCCATCAGATGCCCGGAGTAGCGCCAGGTGGCCATGAAGCCGGCCGCCTCCTCGGCGCTGAATCTGGCTCCGACGCTTCGAATGTGTTGGAGGAGCCTCGCCGAGAACGCCGTGATGGCATAGCCGACGTGCGCGGCGCTCAGCGGGACCCCCCACGCCGGGGTATCCCAGTCCTCGGAGTTGGCGAGCAGCCGCCTGACGTGCGCGTGCACGAGCCGGATCCTCACCGACAGCTTCCAGCCGTCGCCGTAGCTCTCCATGCCACCCGGGAAGAAGATCTCCACCATGTGCCGGTTGTTCTGCTGCAGCCGGCGAACGCCCTGATCGCGGAGCCGTCCCGTGATGAAGAAGGACTGGCTGATGTTCGACGCGAAGCCCTCCACCAGAACGGCTGCCACCATCGAGGCCAGCACCAGCTTGGTGTTCCGGTGGAACATGCGAACACCGGGCGCGAGGGCCGCCAGGTCCAGCCAATCGGGCTGCGTCGTGGCGTCCACGAAGAGTTCTCGCACCGCGGGCGGGGCGTCGGGCCAGGTGTCGGGGCCGGTGCTGTTGACGAAGGCCGCGATCAGCCGGCTCGATTTCCCGCGGTCCAGCGCGGCGAGCGCCTCGACCGCGGTGTCGGCCACGGGGTCTCCGATCAGGGTGTGCGCCAGGTAGTTCTCGGCCATCTCCGGCTCGAGTTGGCGCGCACGGGCCACACCTGGGCTGTCGTAGTCAGTGGGAAGCTTCATGCCGAGCGGTTGTTCCCCGAGTGGTGGTCGAATTCTACTTCAGCTTCGATCGGTATTCCACAGTGATCGAACAATCACCAGTTGCTCGCGACGTATTTCCGCTCAAGGTATTCCTCAATTCCTTCAAAACCGCCCTCCCTGCCGATGCCACTCTCCTTGACGCCGCCGAACGGGGCTGAGGCATCGGAGATGATCCCCCGATTGAGGGCGACCAGGCCCGCCTCGAGTCGCTGGCCGACGGCAAGGCCATGGCCGAGGTCGCCGCTGATGACGTACGCGATCAGCCCGGCATTGGTGCTATTGGCCATCTCGACCACGCTGGCTTCGTCGGAAAAGCGCACCAGCGGGGCCACCGGACCGAAGATCTCCTGGGTCAGGATGGGCGCGTCGGGCTCCACGTCGGCCAGCACAGTCGGCTCGTAGAAGTAGCCACTGCAGTCCGGCGCGCGTCCGCCGGTCACCACCTTGGCGCCACCGGAGACGGCCGTCGTCACGAGACCGGCCACCTTCGCGCGCTCACGAGTGCTGATCAAGGGGCCAACCTGTGCGTCGGGGCGCCGGTCATAGCCGATGGTGAGGCCGGCCATCCGTGCGCTGAGCGCTTCGGTGAAGTCGTCGGCGACCTGCTCGTGCACGTACAGCCGGTTGGGGGCGACGCAGGTTGCGCCGGTATTGCGCATCTTGGCGGCGATGGCCGCTTCAACCGCCACATCCACCTCGGCGTCGGCCAGCACCACGAACGGGGCGTTCCCGCCGAGTTCCATGCTGGTGCGCAGCACCCGGTCGGCGGCGAGGCGCAGCAGGTGCTTGCCGACCGCGATGGATCCGGTGAACGACACCTTGCGCACGGCGCGGTCGGCCAGCATCGCCGCCGTGGCCTCGTTCGGCGGTTCCGGAATCACCAGGTTGATCACGCCCTGTGGGGTGCCACAACGCGCCATCAGGTCGGCGATGTAGTAGGCGGTCAGCGGTGTCGCCGGTGCGGGTTTCACGACCGTCGTGCACCCGGCTGCGAGAGCCGGGGCGATCTTGCGCACCGGCATGGCGGCGGGGAAGTTCCACGGCGTGATCTGAACGGACACGCCCACCGGCTCGGGCAGCACCATGATGTGCTTGTCACCCATCGGCGAGCGCCGGATCTCCCCGCGAATGCGGACCGCCTCCTCGCTGAACCAGCGGAAGAAGTCCGCGGCGTAGGCCACCTCACCGAGGGCCTCGGCCATCGGCTTGCCGTTCTCGAGTTGCAGGAGTGCGGCGATCTCGGCCTGTTCCGCCATCATCGTCTCGTAGCAGCGCCGCAGTAGCTCGGCTCGCTCACGCGGCGGCGTGGCCGCCCAGCGACCGGCAGCCTGTGACGCCGCCTCGACCGCCGCCAGGCAGTCCTCGGTGGTGGAAGTTGCGATGCCGGCGATCTGGTCGCCGGTCGTGGGGTCGAAGACGTCCAGCTTGCCGTTGGCGTGTGCGGCGCCACCGTCGACGAGCAGTCCCTCGAGCCGGTCGAGCGCATCGATCATGGTCGGTTCCTTCCTGCTTGTGGCTTCTGTGATCCTGCCAGAGCTACGGGTGGTCTGCCTGTTTCGCCGGGAGTGCACACGCCACGCGCGTGGCCTAGACGAACTCCACGATGGACGGGCGCTGCAACTCGTACCAGCCCGAGCCGAAGATCAGCCCGTCGTGGCGGACCACCCAGGAGTGCTTCAACTCCCGGAAGCCGGTGTGCGGGTTGAGATAGACGTAATCGATCCACATTCCCTCGGCGGTCGCCTCCAGCATCAACAGGCCGAAACGGTTCCCGTCGACGTCGACTCCGAAGCTGGTGTGGACGTCCCGCCCCAGGAGTTCCTGGTTCAGATGCGCGATGAGCACACCGTTCTCGTCCAGGATGAACAGGTAGTTCTCGCCGTCGGCGCTGTCCGGCGTGTTGTAGTGGCCGAGGGTCGCCTGGCGCCCCTCGGAGTCGTAGAAGTCGATTGCCGCCTGCACGAAGTCGACTGTGGCGCCCGGCTGGCGGGGCATTCCGACCGAGGCCGGATCGACACTGCCGCCCCCCGGCGAGGATTCGCGGAGGGGCGAGAACAGGGCGATCAGCGCGACGATCAACGCGGCGATGGCGATCCCGGCTGCGACCGCGGTGTTCTGGAAGATCTTGACCATGGCGTCTTCCCCCTGTGGTGGAGCTGATGGGACTCGAACCCACGACCCCTTGCTTGCAAAGCAAGTGCTCTAGCCAACTGAGCTACAGCCCCGCCGGAGCCCCCGCACCACGCGGCGGCCGCGACCGGTCAGGCTAGCAACGGCCGCTCGGACCGCCCCTGATCGGGGTGCTCAGGCAGCGGCGCGAATGAGACCACGGCCGTGCCGGCGACGATGAGCCAATCGGAATCGACTCGTCCCCGGCGACGGTTGTCCGACAACTCGTCGACTCCGGAGTTGTACGGCCAGCGAGTATCCTGGCCGCGGGATGACCACGGTCACGCGGCCGCTGGGAAGCGCTGGGCGATAGCCCAGCTGACGGGGGAGAAGTACAATGTCTTGGTTGCGCGAGCCTCAAGCGACCGAGGGCATTGGGACGGTGCGCGGAAAGCAGAGTCGATGACGCAGCTTGTGGAGGATGTGGCGACGGGCACGCTGAGTTTGGTCGACGAGTTCCTTCTGACACTCCTCAATGAAGAGGCCGGCTATTTCCACCAGGTCCCGGGCTGGGATCTGAACTGCGCGGTCGTAGGCGCCGCCCTCGGGGAGTTGTCGCTGCGATCCCGCATCGACACCGACGTGGAGTCCCTGATCCTCCTGGACGACACACCGACGGGCGATGCCGCCCTCGATCCCATCCTTGAGAAGATCGCAGCCGAGCCGGGTCGGCACAACGCCCAGTACTGGGTTGAACGGCTCGCGATCCGCGGCGAGTCGATCATCGACCTGACTCTGGAGCGCCTGGTCCTGCTCAAGGTCCTGGAACACCACGACGGCGACTTCTGGACACTTGCCCGCACGGGCTGGCAGGCGAACCTCGGCGATCCGGTCGCGGAAGAGACAGCGGCCGAGTTCGTCAAGACTCGCCTCAGCAAGGCCATATTCGGAGAGGAGTTGCCCGATCCGCGAGATGCGATCATTCTCAGTCTCGCCAACACGTGCGACGTCCTGCGCCTCATCTTCCAGCTCGACGACGAAGCCGCGGTGCGTGTCGAGCACCTCTGCAAGATCGACCTGATCGGCCGGTCCATCGCCGATGCGATTTCAGGCAGCATCGCCGGTCCCTTGCTGCGACGGTCCACGTTCGCCAAGGCGATCCCGGTTGTGTCGATAGTCAAGATGCTGCGCAACCGACATGTGCGCAGCGGAAACCTGCCTGCACTCTTCGCGAGTCTCGCCGAGGAGTACGGGCCGGTTTACCAGATCAAGGTGCCGTTCGGTCAACGCATGATCTTCCTCTGCGGGCCCCGGACGAATCGCTGGGTGCATCGTCACGGGCGCATGTACCTGCGAGCCAGGGACTATCTGGAGGAATTCGAGAAGGTCTACGGCGGGACGGGGATCCTGCCCACTCTCGACGGTGCCGATCATTTTCGCTATCGCAAGACCATCCAGCCGGCGTACTCCCGCACCAGGCTGGAGACCCAGTTGGACGCCTTCTGCGCCTATGCGCGCGGACACATGGCGACCTGGAGCGTCGGCGAAAGCCGCTCCGCCGTGCCCATGTGCCGGAAGCTGGTCAACTCGGAGATGTCGCCGCTGGCAGTCAGCATCGACTCGCAGGACGTCGTCGACGACCTGCACAAGTTCAAGGAACGGGCGCTCCAGACCCACATCGGCAGGACCATGCCGAAGTTCATGCTGAAGACCCCGGGCATGAAGCGGCGGGCGAAACTGATCGACGAGGTGGTCGTCCGGGTTCAGCGAGTCCACACACCCGCCCAGCGCGCCGGCTGCCCCCGGGACCTCGCCGACGATCTACTGAGCATGCACGCCAACGACTGCCAGTTGCTCCCGGAGTCGAACCTGCGCTTCGTGCTGTCCGCGCCGCTGATCGCCAGCATGTACGTGGGCGATCAGCTCAGCTTCATCGTCCACGCCATGCTGGCGCAGCCGGAGTTCCACGAGAAGATCCGCGCCGAGGCGGACGCCCTGTTCGCGGACGGCGTTCCCGACCACGAGACCGTCACCGGGCCCGCCACCGATGTGACGCGCCGTTTCATCATGGAGTGCATGCGCATGTACCCGATCGTTCCGATATCGATACGGAACGTGATGAACGCCACCGTCGTCGAGGGCTACGAACTGCCGGAGGGCGCACGGGTGTTCATTGCCCAGTCGGCGACGCACTACATGAGCGATCTCTTCCCCGACCCCTTCAAGTTCGACATCGACCGCTACAAGCCGCCGCGGAAGGAACACCTCGGAAACGGGTACGCCCCCTACGGGCTGGGCACGCACGTCTGTCTCGGTTCACGCTGGACCGAAATGCAGTTGGCGCTCAACCTGCTGCTGATCGTCCGTCACTTCACCCTCGAGATCGCCCCCGAGGGCTACAAGCTGAAGATCAGCCCGGTCCCGTCGATGTCGCCCAGCAAGAAGCTGAAGTTCAAGATCGTCGAGCAGCGGCACGAGCTACCCGTCTGACGCGGACCGGCCCCCTGCGGCGGGTCCGCTCACCACGCCTCTACGACGTGCCCTGCTCCTCGTGGCGGCGCTGGATCTCCTCGGCCGCCACGTCGAGGTCGTCCCACAGGCGCTGCACCGTCGAGCGCAGGCGTGCGTTCTCGTAGGCGCCCCAGACGGTCATGGCCGGCGGGACCACCAGAATGGAGACCAGCAGCGAGTAGGCGATCGTGATCGCCGCGGTGATGCCGAACTGCTGGGTCCCCGCCACCGGCGAGAACACCAGCACACCGAACCCGAACGCCGTCGTGAGCGCGGATCCCAGCAGCGCCGAGCCCGTGGTGGCGAGAGTCCGGATCGCCGCCTTCTCCGGGTTGCGTACGCGGGAGAACTCCTCGCGGTAGCGGTGGATCACGTGGATGGTGTAGTCCACGCCGATACCGATGGATAGCGCCGTGATGATCGAGGTGATCAGTGTGTAGGGGATGCCCAGCAGCGCCATCGTGCCGAGTACCCAGATGAGCACGAGCACGATCGGTCCGACCGCGATGATCCCCAGCGTGGGCCGGCGCAGCGTCACCCAGAAGAAGAGGGCGAGAATGCCGAGGGCGATGGCGATAGTCGTGCTGATCGCCTCGGTCTGCCGGGCTGTGATCTGGTCGGTGACCTCGACGGCCAGGATGGCCTCCGACGTGGCCGTGATGGCGTCGTCGTCGCCGGACCAGAGCGCCTCGATGTCCTCCTGGATCACGGCGGTCGCCACGGGATCGTCCGTGTAGCTCGGGAACTGGAGCAGGAGCGCATCGGTCCCGTTCGGGTTGTTGACCAGAGCGCGCCCAAGGGCGGGTTCCCTCTCCCCGAGCCTGTCCAGGAGTTCCTGCATCAGCACCGGATCCAGTTGCACTTCTGCCGCGGCTTCGTAGTAGAGCGCGGCGAGTTCGGGGTCGTAGTTGTCGCCGGGTTCGCCGCTGTCGTGGGTCCAGTCGGCCACGAGCGACTCGTACGATGCTTCCAGCGGTCCCGCTGCCGCCGCCGGGCGGCGCTGCTCGTCCGCGAAGGCGGCCTCCAGATCCTGCAGGTTGAGGAGCGTGCGGGTCTCGGTGGCCTCGGCCGTCACGAGCACCGTGGCCAGCTGTGTCGAGCCACCGACCGCCGCGTCGAGCGTCTCCAGGTCGTTCAGAGCGGTCCCGCCCCGGGGCAGGATGTCGCGGATGGTGAACTCCGACTTGAGCCCGGTGGCCGCGAAACCCATCCAGATCGTGACGCCGACCACGGCGATGAGGTAGGGCGCGGGACGGCGCGCCACCCCTGCCCCGAGCACCTCCGCCGCCCGTCCGATGCCGGGCAGCGCCGCGGAGATCGGGCGGGGCGCCTTCAACTTCCCGCGTGCCTCGCGCCGCCGGTCGATGATCGTCCGCCCGGCCGGGATCAGTGACAGCATCACGATGAGGCTCAGCCCCACGCCGAGGCCCGCAATGATGCCGAAGTCGGCGATCGTCGATATCGGTGAGAACAGGTTGGCCAGGAAGCTGGCAATCGTCGTGACGGCGGCCAGCACCAGCGGTACGGCGACGTTTCGCAGTCCCGTCCGGATCGCCTGCAGAACGGGTAGACCCTCGGTGCGCTGCTCGCGGTAGTGCGAGATGGCCTGGATGGCGTAGTCCACCGTGAGGCTGATCATGATGATCGGCACCATCGTCGAGAGCGAGCTCGGCGGGCCGATCCACCCCAACGCTTCCGGCCCGAGCCAGCCCTCGGCCCCGACGATCCAGATCACCGCGATGAGAAGCCCGGCCAGTGTGAGCAGCAAATCCGAGAGCGTGCGCATGAAGAGCAGGATCAGCGCCGCGATCAGCAGCAGCGCGATCCCGATCAGCGGCACCATCCCCGACTCGGTGGCCTCCCTGTACTCGTCCTCGACGACTGCGGGCGACACGCTGGTCACCCGCAGCGGGCCCTCGGAGGCCACTGCCAGATCGTCGATCCGCCGTTCGATGTCGCCGACTAGTTCGTCGCCCGTGTCGAGCAGGCGGATGTTGGCGATCCCGACCGGCGTGCCGTCCGTGTCGTCGCCGGTCATGGCGTCGAGCGCCGCAGCGATCTCCGGGACGCCGCGCACCGAGTTGATCTCCGCCTGCGTGATCGACGAGAGGTCGTCGGTGCCGAGCACGAACCCCACCAGCGAACTGGGCGCCACGATCGGATCGGACGGCGCCAGGAGCGGCGCCACGCCCGGCTCGGCGAGGATGTCGTCGAGGAGGGCGTCCATCTGGGAGAGCCCGCCGGGTTTGAGCACCTCGCCGCGGAAGACCAGCGTCACGGTATTCACATCGCTGTGATCCCCGAAGAGTTCGTCGATGTCGGCCACCGCTTCGGCGACGGCGTTGTCGGGCGGGAGCAGCGCCACCGACGCCCCCTCCGTCGGCGGCGCCCGCCGCGTCGCCCCCATGGCCAGCACGACGGTGACGAGGACCAGGATTCCGATCGTGATCCACGGGCGGGCGGTGACCAGCCGGCTGAACCTATCGAGCAGACGGTTCACGGCAGACGACTGTACTTGACACCCATCGAGGTCTCGGAGCACACCCCCCGAGCCGGGACCCGCCGGGACCAGCCCCTCGGCCTGGCGGGGTCAGTGCTTCTGCGACTCGAGGGCCCGCTGACCGACGTCGTTGGCGTCGGCGTCGTTGCCGCCCACGGTGTGTGGATCGGGGTAGAACTGGCGGCAGTAGGTCCGGTAGCGCATGATCTCGCCGTCGGAACGGGCCAGGCGCGGGCGGCGCAGGTGCTGCTTGCGGCTCCAGATCCTCACGTCCTGCAGGACGTCCCGCTTCTGCATGGGAGTCAGAATCCGGTTCATGACGCGCGCACGCAGCGGGACCGGGAGGAATCCCAGGCCTGCGATCCGGCGCTTCGGGTCGCTCATCCCCCCCACCTGCGTGACCAGCGACAAGTCGATGAGTTCTCCGTCGACCGGCGTCGCCAGGACCCAGAAGCGCATGTCGAAGGGCGTCGAGTGCTCGCGGACCTCGACGAACGAGCAGCCGAGCCCCCAGACGTGGGTGGTGGCGGTCATATTGAGCGTCAAGTACGGGAATCCTGCGATCGTGCGCTTGCTCGCGAAGTCGAACCGGCTCAGGAGACAGTGCCCGTCCACTGACACAGGCTCGATGCGACTCACGTTGTGGTAGCCGTGGACGTAGCGGAAGTGGGCCAGGTCGACGGCGTTCTCCGCCGTCTCCTGAGGATGGCCGGGAAAGCGGAGGGTCTGGATGCTGAGGCTGCTCCAGCCGGTCTGGTCCAGCGGGTCGGGGTGCAGGTTCCATTGCGGCGGCCGTCCTTCGATTCCCCACCAGGCGAAGATGAGGCCTAGGACTTCGGTCGTCTCGAAGACCCGCAGTCGGGCGGCCTTCGGTGCGGGCGCGAAGGGAGTGGCCACGCACTGGCCGCCGGTGTCGTACTCGAAGCCGTGGAACGGACAGACGAGCCGGCCGTCGCAGACACGCCCGCCCGCTTCGGGCCCCAGATCTGCGCCGAGGTGCGGGCAATGGGACTCGGCCACGCAGATGCGGCCGTCGTCATCACACCAGATGATGAGGCTCTCGCCCATCCAGGTCTTCTGTATGAGCTTCGCCTTCTCCACGGCTCGTCGGCTCGCGAGGAAGTACCAGCCCTCAGGGAACGGGGGCGGCGACTGGGTGTTGGCGGGCTCGGGGGGTCGGATCGACATCGTTGGCATCCATCACGAACAATACCGGCTCGCCAGGGAGCGGCGGATATCGCTCATGGCGCTGCGCGGCCCGATATGTTGATCAGCATGCTCGCCGGTTCCCTGCGCGCCGCGTATCGAGACCGGGATGTCCCGGCAGTCGTGGCGGACATCGAGAGCTGGATCGAGCGTTCCAGCGCCGGCCACGCGGATTCCCCAGCCTACGATCACACCGCAACAGTCAATGACTATTACGACCTCTGCAACAGATTCATGTTGTTCGGCTGGAGTGAATCGTTGCAGTTTGCGCCCTTGGCGCACGACGAGACGTTGGCGCAGGCTATTGCTCGCCACCAGCGGGTGATGATCGACAAGCTGAGGCTTCAGGAGGGGATGCAGGTTGTTGATGTCGGGTGCGGATTCGGCGCACTGATGCGCCGTCTTGCAGCGGAGGCAGGCGTCAGCGTGGTTGGTATCAACAACAACGATCACCAACTCGAGCAGGTCAGAGTTCGTAATCGCGAAGCCGGCCTGGATGGGAGGGTGGACTGCCTCAAGTCCAACATCATGGACATGAGCAGCATCGAGGCTGCCTCATTCGACAGGGGCTATGCCATTGAGTCGACGTGCTATGCCCCCGACCGGGTGGAGGCGTTCGCAGAGATCTTCCGCCTCCTGCGGCCCGGCGCGCTGTTCTGGGGCCAGGAAATGTGCCTGACCGACAATTTCGATCCGACCTCCACCGAACACCAGTCCATCAAGCAGGACCTCATGCGGTACATCGTGTTGAAGGAGATCCCCACCTTCGCGGATGTCAATCACGCGCTCGAGTCGGCCGGATTCGAGGTTCTGGAGGCCACGGACAGGAATGTCGGCGAGGTTCCCTGGTACGCGCCCATGGAGGGCCGCTACGGGGGTTGGCACCGTGCGCTCGTCCGTGTCCCGATAGGCCGCAGAGTCGTCCAGGAAGCGGTCAGGTTGGCGGAGATCGTGCGAGTCTTCCCGCGGGGTTCGGCCAAGGTCATCGGCCTCATGAATCGATCGGCCGAGGCGTATGTCAGCGGGGGGAAGGCAGGGATCTTCACGCCCTTGTACTGCTTCCTGGCCCGGAAGCCTGCCTAGGTTCCCGAGCGGACGACGCCACTCCGGTCGGCGCCGATCCGCCATCGGCACAAGCATGCGAGAGGCCGTCGGCGGTGGTGGATGACGTGTCCCGTGCGCCGTCGCCCCGGCTCGGAGCCCCTAACGTGGCGTCGTGATCGTGCGGCGTGTCTGCATCGTGCTGGCGGGGTTCGTGTTCCTGGCCGGAGCCTGTTCGGGAGCCGATGAGCAGACGGCCGGCAGCGCCGCGGCTTCGACCGATCCGGGCTCCGCGGTCGCCGAGCCGGGGGACGGAGGCAGCGACGTGCCGACGGAGCCCCCTCCTGATCCGGCGCCCGCCGGAGGCTCGGATTCAGAAGGCGCGCCTGCCCCGGGTGCCGCGCCTGCCCCGGGTGCCGCGCCTGCCCCGGGTGCCGCGCCTGCCCCGGATCCCCTCCCGGCACCGCCCGCGGGCGGGGACGAGGTGGGCGAGGACATCGTCGAGCTGGAGCAGGCCAACGGCGCCGGGTCGGTCACCGAAGTGCAGGAGCCCACTGGCGACACCCTGGAGCCCGATGGTGCCGAGTTGCACCCGATCGAGCGCGCCACACTGCGGAACTTCCGCGGCTACGAGTTCCCGCCGGCGCCCGACGTGCCGACGGGCTCGCTCTCTCAGGCTGCTCTCGACGAACTCGAGATCATCTGGTCGGGACTCACGACCGAGGTGGATATCGGCGCGATCGCCCGGCTCGGTCTGTCGGTGGACCCGAGGTTGGGCTGGGTGCTCTCGGACCTGCTCCGGTTCTTCTACTACGGCCCGGTCCACGAGGAGGCGGTCGCCACCTTCGAGACGTTGACGGGGGTGAGCCTGGCAGACGATCCGGTGGCTGACCGCAGCCCGTGGCAGTCGGTCACCGATCACCTGATGGCCTGGGATCTGCCCGCCTTCGAGGGCTACGTCGACTACAAGGAGCGCCTGTTCACGCTGGTGGAGCCGGGCTGGCAGCCGTTCTTCGACGATCGCGATTCCAACATCGACTGGCGATTCGTGAGTTGGGGAGGGGTGCGGATCGACGACCGCCCGCTCGGCGATCCACAGCGTTGTGTCCGCGGCTGTATCCCGGCCCGCGACGACCCCCCGGTCACCGACGCCGCCGGAGGCGTCTGGTATCCCGACGATCGCATCGTGTTCGCCGTCGTGATCAACGGCGAGGCCCGCGCCTATCCGAAGAACTTCATGGAAATCCACGAGATGGTCAACGACACGCTCGGAGGGCGCCGGATCGGCTTCCCCTACTGCACGCTGTGCGGCTCCGCCCAGGCCTACTTCACCGACGACGTCCCCGCTGGTGTTGAGACACCCGTGCTGAGGACCTCGGGGCTGCTGTCGCGATCCAACAAGGTGATGTACGACCTCGTCACCAAGTCGGTGTTCGACACCTTCACCGGGGAGGCCGTCTCGGGCCCACTCCGCGAGAAGGGAGTGGTCCTGAACCAGGCGACTGTGGTGACCACCACCTGGGGCGAGTGGAAGGCCGCGCATCCCGCCACGACGATCGTCTCTCGCGACGGCGGGATCGGCCAGCACTACCCCCTCGACCCGCTGCGCGGCCGTGACGACGACGGACCCATCTTCCCGATCGGGGACGTCGACGGGCGCCTCGGTGTCCAGGATCAGGTCTTCGGCGTGGTTCTCGACGACGGCACGCCCGTCGCGTTCCCCGTCGAAGCCGCGGCCGCTGTCCTCGCAGCCGGCGGGACCGTGGAGCTCGCCGGCGTCAGCCTCCGCCTCGACGGAGGCGGGGTGCGCGCCGTCGACTCAGACGGCAACGAGATCGAGGGCCACCAGGCGTTCTGGTTCGCCTGGAGCCAGTTCATGCCCGACACCCTCCTCTGGGAGTCCTGAGACCGGGCCGTCCCCGCACCCTCCCCACTGCCCGCTGCGAGTTGCGTGTGCCCGCGGAACGGCCCCGGAAACTGGGCCGGCTGATGCAGGTTCAGGCGGCGAGGGGGCGGCCGAAGGGGAGTTGGTCGCGCCAGGTGGCCAGGAAGCTTTCGGCGTGGTGGCAGGCGCCCAGGAAGGCGCCCTCGGAGTGGCCGGCGGTCTCCCGCACCAGGTTCGTGATGGCCCCGGTTGCAGCGGTCTCGATCGCCTCCGGCGTGACGGCGTCGCCGTCCAGGCCGGCCAGTTCTCGGGGCCAGGCGGCGAACAGCGGCCCGGCCAGGCAGAGGAAATCGGCCAGCACCACCGACCCGGCCGCCTGCAGGATCACCAGCGCCCGGGTGGTGAACGGGATGGGGTGCAGGCAGGCGACCGCCGAGACCTCCAAGCCGGCGGCCACCTGGTGGTTGAGTACACCCATCTTCGAACCCACCAGCAGGACGTCGTCGGCCGCGGCCCACACGTCGCCAGGCGCCGAGCAGGCACCGTCCAGATGCTCCACGAATGACGGGCCATGCGCCGCCCAGGCCTCACCGATGGCGGCGGCATCGAGCCCGGCGCCGACCGGGGCCCCGCAGAAGCCCTTCTCGGTGGCCACTCCCGCCAGCACCGCGCCCTGTTCGGCTACAGCGGCTGCGGCTGACACGCCGGCGGGACCGCAGCCCTCGATCACGACCCGGCGACCCTCCAGCCCATCCAGAGCGGCTGCTGCGGCGGTGACCGCGCCGCTGCCGGCGAGCCGCTCGGCGAGGCTGATCCCGCCGACGGCGCTGAGCCGGATCGGATGGCGCGGGTCGTGTGACTGCAGCGGCGCAAGGTCGGCCGCATTCAGGCCCTTGCCGGCATCGGGGAGGAACTCGCCGGCCGCAACCCAGGGTGCGCACTCGGCCACGAACGCCTCCACGGCACCCTCCCGGCCGTCGGGGCGGGTATTGATGCCCCCCGATGCCCCCGAGCGACGCATGCCGACGGCGGCGAAGGTGTAGGTCGCCGAGCGTGCCATCTCCCGGGCGCCGCTCGGCAGGATCTTCGGCGCCAGCCGCATGACTCCCGAGGACCCGAGGGCACCGTCGAGGTCGACGATGACGAAACCGTCGGTGCCTGCGAGCTTGCGTGTTCCCATCAGCCGGCCCCGTGCCTAGCGGTCGCCGCTCTCGCCGGGCGCCTCGCCGCCCGTGGTGAGATCCTCCAGACCGGCGACGATCTCGGTTACCTGGGTCTCCGCCGCCACGAGGCGCTCCCGGCAGAAGCGGAGCAGTTCGGCCGCCCGATCCACGTGGGAGGCGAGGGCGTCGACGTCCACGTCGGGGGCCTCGAGGGCGTCGAGGATCTTCTGCAGTTCGGCGAGGGCGGCGGCGTAGCCGTCGGCGGGAGCCTGCTCCGGCGTGCTCTCAGTCATGGTCGCTCCCGGTCGTCTCGGCGGGCCTGACCGCACCGGCGGTGCTGGTTACGGTCCCGTCCCGCATCCGGGTTCGCAGGGTAGCGCCGGGCATGATGCCGGCGACCGACCGCAGTAGCTGTCCGGCGCCGTCGGTCGTGATGCTCCAGCCTCGCTCCAGCGCCCGCTGCGGGTCGTAGGCGCGAGCCTGCGCCTCCAAACTGTCGAGTCGCTGGCTTGCGCGCCGGGTGCCATGGTGCGCCGCCCGGTCGATGGCCAGCGCCAAGCGCCGCACCTCGCTGCGAGCGCCGCGACAGGAGGCCATCACGGCGGCGCAGGTCTGCCGCGCGGCGGCATCCAGCAGGTGGCGGTCGCCCGCGAGCCTGGCGGTCACGGACCGCTCGATACCTCGCCAGAGGTCGAGGGAGGCTCGGTCGAACCGGCCGGCGTGGTCCACGAGGGCCGTCGCGCAGGCGGTGGGGGTGTTGCAGGCGGTGTGGGCCACGACATCGACCACGGTCTTGTCGATCTCGTGGCCGATCCCGGTCAGCACCGGCACCGAGCGCGCCACCACCGCATGCGCCACCGCAGCGCTGTCGAACGGCGCCAGCTCGGTGCGCGCCCCGCCGCCGCGCACCAGGGCGATCACCTCCGCGCCGTGCTGCTCGGCCAGTGCCAGCGCTCCGGCGATCCGCTGCTCGCTGCCGAAGCCCTGCACGGGAGTGTCGACGACGAGGATCTCCCAACCGATCCCGCTGGCCGAGAGCACCTTGCGGAAGTCGGCCTCGGCCGCGCTGCCGGCACTGGTCACCAGGCCCACCCGAAGTGGGAGGGTCGGCAGCGGGAGGGCCCTGTTGCGCTCCAGAAGACCGGCGGCCTTCAGCTCGGTCAGCAGGCGGTCCCGCTCGTCGGCCAGCCTGCTGAGTGTGTAGGCGGGGTCGATGGTCTTCATCTGGAGTTGCAACTGTCCCCGGGCCTTGTAGATCGACACCCGTCCATGGATGCGGACCTCCACGCCGTCGACCATCTGCCCCGCGGCTCCCGAGCCGAGGATGCGGTTGACGATCTTGCGGTACCAATCGAACAGAACGACCGGCAGGACAGCCTCAGGGTGTTTCTCGGCCGGCGCTGGCGTCACCAGGTCGAAATACACGTGGCCCTTGCGAGACCGCCGGTTGAGGTTGCGGATCTGGCCCCTGATCCAGATGTCGTCGGGAAACGCATCCTCAACCAGCTCTCCCAGCACGCCGACCAACTCGGCGACGTCGTAGGTGGTGCCATCGCCATCGAGTGCCGCGGGCGCGTCGCCAAGCGCCGCGACTCCCGTAGTGCCGTCCCCGTCGTCGCCGTTCACAGGGCCCCCTCGGCGCGGACCAGCGTGCGGTAGAGGTTTGCGTAGAGGCCGTCGGCCATCAGGAGTTGGTCGTGCGGGCCCTGTTCCACAAGTCTGCCCTCGTCCAGTACAACGATCCGGTCGGCCGAGGTGATGGTGGACAGCCGGTGCGCGATCACGAAGGACGTGCGGCCGGCCAGCGCCGCCGACAGCGCCGCCTGCACGGCGGCCTCGTTCTCGCTGTCCAGGTGGCTGGTGGCCTCGTCCAGGATCACGATGGCCGGGTCCTTCAGCAGCATCCGGGCGATCGCCAGGCGCTGCTTCTCGCCGCCGGAGAGGCGGTACCCGCGCTCGCCCACGAGGGTGTCGAACCCCTGTGGCAATCCTTCGATCACCTTGAGGATGCCGGCCGCCCGGCAGGCATCGGCGATCTCGTCTGCAGAGGCACCGGGACGGGCGTAGCGCAGGTTCGCCTCCACCGTGTCGTGGAACAGGTGGGGATCCTGGGGCACCACACCGACCGCTGCCCGCAAGGACTCGCCGGTGACTTCACGCAGGTCGTGGCCGTCGACCGCGATGGTGCCCTCGTCGGGGTCGTAGAGCCGCAGCAGCAGCGCGGTGAGAGTCGTCTTGCCGGCGCCGGACGGTCCGACCAGCGCCACCAACTCCCCGGGTTGGATGTCCAGGCTCACGCCGTCCAGCGCCGGGCCTACGGGCTTGTCGCCGTTCGTCGTCGGATCCGGCGTCGCAGGGGCGAGCGACGCCAGGGCGGCCGTGTCGGTGGGCGGGTACGCGAATCGCACGTCCCGCAACTCCACCCGGCCTCGGGGGCGCGGTAGGCGGTCGGCGCCCGGCCGGTCGGGCACGGCGTTCGGCGTGTCCAGCACCTCGAAGACCCGCTCGAAGGAAACGATCGCCGTCATGATGTCCACCCGGGCGTTGGTGAGGCTCGTGAGGGGCATGTAGATGCGGATCACCAGCAAGCCCATGGCGGCCAGCGTGCCGATTGTGACCGAACCGGAGATCGCCAGGTGGCCGCCGACCCAGTAGACCGCGGCGGTGCCCACGGCGCCGAGCAGGGTCAGGGCGATGAAGAACACCCTTGCGTACATGGCGGTGCGCACGCCGAGGTCTCTCACGTTGCCGGCCTTGTCTGCGAACTGCTCCCGCTCGGCGTCGTGGCGCCCGAACAGCTTTACCAGCAGGGCGCCCGCCACGCCCAGGCGCTCGGTCATCAGCGTGTTCATGTCGGCGTTGTGCTCCATCTGGCGACGCGTCAATGCCTGCAGGCGCCGCCCGACGCGCTTGGCGGGGATCACGAAGACCGGCAGCAGCGCCAAGGCCAGCAGCGTGAGCCGCCAGTCCAGAATGATGAACATCGTCAGCAGCGTGATCAGCAGGATGCAGAAGTTGGACACCAGTTGGCCGAGCGTTCCCGTCATGGCCCGCTGGGCGCCGATGACGTCGTTGTTGAGGCGGCTGATCAGCGCGCCGGTCTGCACGCTGGTGAAGAACGACACCCCCATGCGCTGAACGTGGTCGTACAGGGCCACCCGGAGGTCGAAGATGAGCCCCTCGCCGATGCGCGCCGACCACCAGCGCTCGCCGAAAGCCAGCAGCGCCTCGGCAAACGCCGCCCCCAGGATCAGTCCCGCCAGCAGATTCACGTAGCTACGGTCGGAGTTGACGATGGCGTCGTCGATGATCTCCCGGAACAGCAGCGCGGGCACCTGGCTCAACAGGGCGCCCAGCAGGATGGCGATCACGAACAGCGTGATCATGCGCTTGTAGGGAGCCGCGAAGTGCAGCACCCGGCGCGCCACGGCGCGGTCCAGGGTGCTCCCCTTCACTGCCTCAGCGTCGCGTCCGAGTGCCGCGTGCAGACCCCAGTCCATGCCGTCAGGCTAGGGAGCCGGCGGGCGGCGAACCCGCCGGCCGCTCAGCGCGGCCACGGCCGGCCGCGTTCCTGTCCAGGCCGGATCGAAGCGGGTTGTCGGCGCGGCGTCGGTACCGGTCAGCCGGCGGAGGAGCGGGCCTGAGCCACGCCGGCGATGGCGGCGAGCACCCTTCCGTAGCCGGTGCAGCGGCACAAATTGCCCGAGATGGCCTCGCGGATCTCCAAATCGGTGGGGGCGGGGTTGCAGGCCAGCAGATGGTCGGCGGCAACGATGAGGCCCGGGGTGCAGAAGCCGCACTGCACGGCGCCGTGGTCAACGAAGGCCTGCTGGACGTCGGTGAGTGCGCCGTCGTCTCCGAGGCCCTCCACGGTGACGATGTCCCGCCCCACCGCCGCCGCCGCCAGCATCATGCACGAGCACACCGGCAGGCCGTCGGCGAGCACGGTGCACGATCCACACTCACCCTGGTCGCAGGCGTTCTTGGTTCCAGGCAGGCCCAGGCGCTCGCGGAGCACGTAGAGCAGGCTCTCGCCGAGCCAGGCCTCGGCCACGTCCCGGTCGCTGCCGTTGACGTGCAGCGTGTAGTGGAGCGTCGTCTCGTCGCCGGCGGCTTGGTGCTCACTCATGAGAGGACCCTGGCGAGCGCGCGCCGGGCCATGACGGCCACGGCGTGACGCCGGTAGTCGGCTGTGCTGCGATGATCGTCGATGGGGCTGGAGACCGCCGCCACCAACTCGCCGAAGCGCCCCAGGACGTCGTCGGGGGGCGCCTCGGGTGAGCCCCAGTCGACGACCCCGGCGATCCACTCCTCCGCCTCGGTTGCACGCACCGGCACCGGGGAGACCGAGCCGAGTGCGACACGCACATTGCGCCGGTCGCGGTCCAGAACCAGCGCCACCGTTGCCACGGAGATGACCATGGCATTGCGCGTGCCGACCTTCAGGAACTCCTGCGGGCCGTCGATCACCGGTACGGTCACGCTGCGAATCACCTCGTCGGGCGCCAGGGTGTTCTGCTTGGGGCCGACGATCAGCTCGTCGAGGCCCAGCTGGCGTGTGCCGCGCACCGAGCAGACCGTGATGCGGGCATCCAGCGCCGCCAGCGGGGGCAGGGTGTCTCCGGCCGGCGAGGCGGTGGCCAAGTTGCCGCCGAGCGTGCCGGCGTTGCGGATCTGAGGCGAGCCGACGGTCCGAGCCGCCTGCGCCAGCGCCGGCACGTAGGCGGCGAAGAGCGGGTGTTCCATCTCGGAGTACGTCAGGGCCGCGCCCATCTCGACAGCTCCGTTGTGGCGTCGCCAGCCGGTCAACTCGGGGACGCGGTCTATGGCGATGACCGATGTCGGGCGCCGCTGGCTGTAGTTCACCTCGACCATGAAATCGGTTCCGCCGGCGAGCAAGCTGGCCGACGGGTTGGCCGCCAGCAGGTTGCACACCTCCTCGAGGGACTCAGCGACGCGCACACTCATTGCACCATGATGCCTGTCCAACTGACCAGACGCACGTCAGTTGCTGCATTTGTTGCGGCTTCGCGCATTGTCAGGCGCGTGGGATTAGGCGGAATCGCGGAGTGGTATTATTGCTCCTTCCCCTGCTCGAGGTGGCAGTGGGCCATTTGAGACGATCCCGCGCCCGGCACCGGCGGCGGGTGGTAGATCGGAGACGTCATGGACAACGTCGTACGCGCTGCTCTCGTGCAGCAGTCATGGACGGGCGACGCGGATTCGATGGTCGAGGCGCACGTGGCCCGGGCCCGCGAGGCGGCCACCGAGGGAGCGCAGGTGATCTGCTTCCAGGAGCTGTTCAACGGCCCGTACTTCTGCCAGGTGCAGGACGACTCGTTCTACGCCACCGCGGAGGCGGTGCCCGGCGGACCCACCACGCAGTTGGCCTGCGAGCTGGCAGCCGAACTGGGGATGGTGATGGTCCTGCCGCTGTACGAGGAGGAGCAGCCCGGCGTGCTGTACAACACCGCCGCGGTGATCGACGCCGACGGCACCTACCTGGGCAAGTACCGCAAGACCCACATCCCCCAGGTGAAGGGATTCTGGGAGAAGTACTACTTCCGGCCCGGCAACCTCGGCTACCCCGTCTTCGAGACCGCGGTCGGCAAGGTGGGTGTCTACATCTGCTACGACCGCCACTTCCCTGAGGGCTGGCGGGCCCTGGGCCTCGGCGGGGCGCAGATCGTCTTCAATCCCTCGGCCACCAGCCGGGGCCTGTCCGCCTATCTCTGGAAGTTGGAGCAGACCGCCTCGGCGGCGGCGAACATGTACTACGTCGGCGCCATAAACCGGGTGGGCGTCGAGCCGTTGGGGGCCAACGACTTCTACGGCACGTCGTATTTCGCCAACCCGCGTGGCCAGTTCGTGGGCGAGGTGGCTTCGGATTCCGAACCCGAGGTCATCGTCCGCGACCTCGACCTGGACCTCATCGGCGAGGTCCGCAACCAGTGGGCGTTCTACCGGGATCGCCGTCCCGACGCCTATAACTCGCTGGTGGCCGGCTAGCGCGCCGTAGAGCCGGAGGAGGGAGAGGTCCGTGGCTGAAGAACTGCTCGCCCGCCATCGCGGGGTGATGCCGGACTGGCTCGCTCTCTACTACGACGAGCCGATCGAGTTGACCCGCGGCGAGGGTTGCCGGGTCTGGGACAGCGAGGGCGGCTGCCACCTGGACTTCTTCGGCGGGATCCTCACCACGATGACCGGCTACAACGTTCCGGAGGTGATCGAGGCCATCCGGACGCAGGCCGGAAAGATGCTGCATACCTCAACCCTGTACCTCATCGAGCCGATGGTGGCGCTGGCGGAGAAGATCGCCGGGCTCAGCGGCATCACCGACGCCAAAGTGTTCTTCACGACTTCGGGCACCGAGGCGAACGACGCCGCCCTGCTCTTGGCCACCAACTACCGCGCCAGCCACGAGATCCTGGCGTTGCGCAACAGCTATCACGGCCGCTCCTTCACCACCCAGGCCATCACCGGCAACCGCTTCTGGTCGGCCTCGCGACTCTCGGGCCTGTCGGTCAGCTTCATCCACGGCGGCTACCGGATGCGCAGCCCCTGGCCCGACCACGACGACGAGTCGTACACCGCCGCCTGCACCCAGGACCTGCGCGAGGTCATCGACATGTGCACCACGGGGCACGTGGCCGCCCTGATCGCCGAGCCGATCCAAGGCGTGGGCGGCTTCGCTGCACCCCCCGACGGGTTCTTCGGCGCCATCAAGGAGGTGCTGGACGAGCGGGGCATCCTGTTCATCAGCGACGAGGTCCAGACCGGCTGGGGCCGCACCGGCGACCACTTCTGGGGTTATCAGTCCCACGGCATCCAGCCCGACTTCCTGACCTTCGCCAAGGGTGTGGGCAACGGCCTGGCTCTGGGAGGCGTGGTCGCCCGGGCCGAACTCATGGACAGCCTCGGCGCGAACTCCATCTCCACCTTCGGCGGCAACCCACTTGCCTGCGCCGGTGCGCTGGCGAACCTGGAGTACCTGCTGGACCACGATCTGCAGACGAACGCAGCCAAGATGGGCAACCGCCTGCGCCTCGGCCTCGAGCCGATTGCCGAGGCGACGCCGGAGGTCGCCGAACTGCGCGGCCGCGGCCTGATGCTGGCGATGGAGTTCAACCATCCCGGCGGCCGCGAACCGCACGCTGCTGCCGCCGCGGCAGTGCACGAGGGAGCCCACCGGCGCGGCCTGCTGATCGGCAAGGGCGGGCTCTACGGCAACGTCCTGCGGATCGCCCCGCCGCTGTGTGTCTCGGACGCAGAGATCGACGAAGCCGTCGAGATCCTGGCGGCCGCGACGGGGGATCTTCGCTAGATCACCAAGGGGGGCACGCCGCCGCCAAGAACAACCGCACCCGGGGCACCGCCCCACCGACCACTGAACAGGAGGACGCCATGCGCACGCTCATCGCCGACGGGACGGTCGTCAGCGCTACGGGACGCGTCCGGGCCGACGTGGTGGTGTCGGGAGAGGTGATCGAAGCCGTGGTCGCCCCCGGCAGCGAAATCGTCGAGAGCCTGCGGCGCGGCGGCGAGGCGCGAGTCATCGACGCCACCGACCGCTACGTGGTTCCCGGCGGAGTTGATGTTCACACCCATATGGAGTTGCCCTTCGGCGGCACCTACGCCTCGGACACCTTCGAGACCGGCACCCGGGCCGCAGCCCACGGTGGCACCACCACCATCGTCGACTTCGCCGTGCAGCGCGAGGGTGAGGACGTACGGGAATGCCTCGACGCGTGGTTCGCCAAGGCGGAGGGACAGTGCGCCATCGACTACGGCTTCCACATGATCATGGGCGGCATCGACGAGCGCTCGCTGAAGGAGATGGACACTCTCGTCAACGAAGGCATCACCAGCTTCAAGCTGTTCATGGCCTACCCGGGCGTGCTCTACAGCGACGACGGGAAGATCCTGCAGGCCATGCAGCAGGCCCACCACAACGGGGGCCTCATCATGATGCACGCCGAGAACGGCATCGCCATCGACGTCATCGCCGGGCAGGCCGCCGCCCGCGGCCAGACCGACCCCGTGTACCACGGCATCACCCGGCCGCCCCGCTTGGAGGGCGAGGCCACCTACCGTGCCATCCAGCTGGCGCTGGTGGCCGGCACGCCGGTGTACTTCGTGCACCTGTCGGCCTCCGACGCCCTGGCGCACGTGGCCGCCGCCCGCAACGAGGGCTACAACGTGTTCGCCGAGACCTGCCCGCAGTACCTGTACCTGAACCTGGAGGAGCATCTCGGCGCCCCCGGGTTCGCCGGCGCCGGCTACGTCTGCTCGCCGCCGCTGCGCAGCCGCCACGAGACCCACCACGCAGACCTGTGGCGGGGACTGCGCACCAACGATCTGTGCGTGGTCGCCACCGACCACTGCCCGTTCTGCATGAAGGAGCAGAAGGAACTGGGGCGCGACGACTTCCGCCTCATCCCCAACGGGATGGGCGTGGTGGAGCACCGCATGGACCTCATCTATCAGGGCGTGGTGCAGGGCGAGTTGTCACTCGAGCGTTGGGTGGAGACCTGCGCCACCACCCCGGCGCGCATGTTCGGGCTGTATCCCCGCAAGGGCAGCATCACCCCCGGTGCCGATGCCGACGTGGTGATCTACAACCCGACCACCACGAGCCGCATCAGCGCCGAGACGCACCACATGAACATGGACTACTCGTGTTTCGAGGGCTTCGAGATCGCTGGCGCGGTGGAGACGGTGCTGTCACGTGGCCAGGTGGTGGTCGACGGCGGTAACTACCTGGGCAGCCGCGGCGACGGCCGGTACCTGCGTCGCAGCCTGTCGCAGTACCTCCTGTGAGGCGGGCCGCCGGCCGACCGGGTCACGACGAACGAGACATGAGCATGGAGCGGACATGAAGCAGATACATCACTGGATCGACGGCGGGCTCACTCCGGGCACCGGCGACCGTCGCGGGCCCGTCTACAACCCGGCCACCGGCGCCCAGACCGGTGAGGTGAACTTCGCGACCGTCGCCGAGGTGGATGCCGCGGTCGCCTCGGCGCGCGAGGCGTTCGGGTTCTGGCGCGAGGTGCCGGTGAGCCGGCGCAGCGAGATCCTGT
>JAPPDX010000009.1 GCA_028824415.1 bacterium
ACGATCCTGCTGTTCCTGGCCAACTGGAACGACTTCATCCTGGCGCTGGTGCTGATGCGGGACGCCGACACCTACACGCTGCCTGTGGGGATCAGCCAGTTCATCGGCCAGTACGCCACGCCGCATGAGTTGATCGCGGCGGCCTCCATCATCGGATCGGTGCCCGTGTTCATCCTCTACCTCGTGTTGGAGCGACGCTTCCAGCAGGGCGTGACCGCGGGCGCCCTGAAGGGCTGAGAGGCTCGATGACGCACATGGCCGACATGGAATGGACCGTGAGAGGTGGACGGGCGAACATGGCGGCCCAGAGGAGGACGGTATGAGTACGCAGGGAGTGCTGGCCGGCAAGGTCGCCATCGTCACCGGGTCCGGCTCGGGGATCGGCCGGGGAAGCGCCATCGCGCTTGCCGGGGCCGGCGCGGCCGTGGTGGCCAACGATCTCAACGTCGAGACGGCGGGCGAGACCGTCGAGCAGATCCTCGCAGCCGGGGGAGTCGCGGTGGCCGACGGCGGTGACGTGTCGGTCGTCGCCGACGTGAAGGCGATGATCCAGCGAGCCGTCGAGGGCTACGGCGGCCTCGACGTGCTGCACGCTAACGCCGGGGTGGAGCGCTATGTCGACCTGGAGCAGATGAGCGAGGAGGACATGGACCTGCTCCTCGACGTGGACCTCAAGGGGGTGCTGCTGTGTGCCCAGTACAGCATCGCCCCGATGCGCGCCCGCGGTGGCGGCTCCATGATCTTCACGTCCTCGGTGCAGGCCTCGCACTCGCTGCCCGGCTGCGTGGTGTACGCGGCTGCGAAGGCCGGCGTGGTTGCGGCCGCCCGCTCGCTCACCCTGGAGGTTGGCCGCGACAACATCCGGGTCAACGCCATCTCGCCCGGAACGATCTACACGCCCATGCTCACCCGCGACCTCGAGGACATGAACGTGGACGAGGCCGACAACTTCATGGATCGGGTGAACGCCGCCAACACGCTCGGGCGGGTGGGCACCGTCGAGGAGGTCGGTGACCTGGTGGTGTTCCTGGCCTCGGACGCCTCGAGCTACATCAGCAGCGTCAACATCGCGATCGACGCCGGATTCACCGCCGTGAAGGCCTTCTAGGGTCCCGGATCATGGCCGAGATCTCCTTCCGCGACGTCACCAAGGTCTACGGCGACGGCACCGAGGCGGTGACCTCGCTGAGTCTCGACATCGCCGAGGGGGAGTTCGTGGTGCTGGTCGGGCCCTCGGGCTGCGGCAAGTCGACGCTGCTGCGGATGCTGGCCGGGCTGGAGGCCATCACCACCGGCGAGATCCTCGTGGACGGCGAAGTGGTGAACCAGGTGCATCCCCGGAACCGCGACGTGGCCATGGTCTTCCAGAACTACGCCCTTTACCCGCACATGACCGTCTTCGCCAATATCGCCTTCCCGCTGCGCCAGGCCAGGATGGCGACCGCCGAGGTCACCCGGCGAGTGACCGAGGTCGCCGAGACCCTCGAACTCACCGAACATCTCAAGCGGCGCCCGGCTTCACTGTCGGGCGGCCAGCGTCAGCGGGTCGCCATCGGTCGGGCCATCGTGCGCCAGCCCAAGGCCTTCCTGCTGGACGAGCCGCTCAGCAACCTCGACGCCAAGCTGCGTGTGCAGATGCGCGGGGAACTGGCCCAACTTCACGCCACCCTGGGAGTCACCACCGTCTTCGTGACCCACGACCAGACCGAGGCCATGACCCTGGGCGAGCGCGTGGCGGTCCTGAACGACGGTGAGTTGCGCCAGGTCGGCACGCCCCAGGAGCTCTACCACCGGCCGGCCGACCTGTTCGTGGCCGGCTTCATCGGCAGCCCCGCCATGAACCTGGTGAGGGCCGAGGTGCGGTCCGGCGAAGGCGCGGGGGACCTAGTGATGGACTTTGCGGCGGCCGGTTCCGTCTCCGTTCCCGAGGCGGCGGCCGAACTCTGCGCCTCGGCACCCCAGGACACCGAACTGGTGGCCGGCATCCGGCCCGAGTCGCTGCTGCTGCGCGACCCGGCGGCGGCCGCCGAGGATCTGCCCCGGGCCAGGGTGCGCTTCACCGAACTCGTCGAGCCCGAGACCTATGTGCACCTGGCCGGCGACTTCTCCGGCGTGGATCCGGGAGATCCCGATGCACCGCCCCGTGACACACTTGTGGCGCGGGTGCGCTCGGATCGGACCTTCACGCCGGGCGAGGAGGTGGCGCTGGAGATCGACGGCACCGGCCTGCATCTGTTCGACATCGAGTCGGGAAGGACAATCCGATGACAACCGCCCCCACCATGACCGATCCCGCCACCACGCATTCCGAAGGAGCCGTCTGCGGCTTCTCCCATGCCGGCATCACCGTCGCCGATCTGGACCGCTCGATCGCCTTCTACGAGCTGCTGGGCTATGAGGTGTGTGCCCGCTGGATCCGCACCGAGGAGTACCTGCGCGAGCTGGTGGGCTACCCGACCGTGGATCTGCACGCCGCCATCCTCCGCAACGACAGGGTGGGCGTGTTCCTGGAGGTCCTGGAGTACAAGAACATCGAGCGCAAGGAGATCGACCCGGCCAACGGCAATCCCGGCACTGCCCACATCTGCCTTTTCGTGGAGGGTTTCGAGGCGCTGTGGGAGCGCCTCAAGGCCGCCGGCGTGGAGTCCGTGAGCGACCCGGTCTCGCCGACGGTCGGGCCCAACAAGGGCGCGTTGGCCATCTACCTGATCGATCCCGACGGGCACCGTGTGGAACTCGTGGAGACCAAGCGCAATCTCGACGGAACGCTGCGCTAACGCGCACGGCCCGTCCCGAACACCCAAGGAGAACGAGCATGGAACCCATCGTGCCGCTGACCGACGTCGAGAATTTCGCCGAGGGCCTCGATCACTCCGAGGGCATCTGTGCGGCGCCCGACGGCACCATCTACTGCGGGGGGGAGGCCGGCCAGCTCTACGTGATCGAACCCGACGACACCTTCCGGGAGATCGCCAACACGGGCGGCTTCATGCTGGGCCTGGCCGCCGACGGCGACGGCAACGTCTATG
>JAPPDX010000040.1 GCA_028824415.1 bacterium
GTGCGCGCCGCCGGCGGCTTCCCCATCGAGTTCAACACCATCGCCGTCAGCGACGCCATCTCCATGGGTCACGAGGGGATGCGGGCCTCGCTGGTGAGCCGGGAGATCATCGCCGACTCGGTGGAGGCTGTCATGCATGCCGAGCGCCTCGACGCGCTCGTCAGCTTCGCCGGTTGTGATAAGTCGCTGCCGGGCATGCTCATGGCCGCCGCCCGGTTGAACCTGCCCAGCGTGTTCGTCTACGGCGGGTCCATCCGGCCGGGCACGCACCGCGGCAGCAACATCGACATCGTCAGCGTGTTCGAGGCGGTCGGTGCCCACGCCGTGGGCTCCATCGACGCCGCCGAGTTGGCAACCATCGAGCGCAACGCCTGTCCCAGCGAGGGCTCCTGCGCCGGCATGTTCACCGCCAACACCATGGCCGCGGTGGGGGAGGGCCTCGGCATGTCGCTGCCGGGCAGTGCCTCCCCGGCGGCGCCCGACAGCCGCCGCGACGACATCGCCCGCGCCAGCGGAGAGGCGGTCATCGATCTGCTGCGCGCCGGCATCCGTCCCCGTCACATCCTGACCAAGGGGGCATTCGAGAACGCCATCGCCCTGGTCATGGCCCTCGGAGGCTCCACCAACGCCGTGCTGCACCTGCTCGCGATCGCCTATGAGGCGCGGGTGGAGTTGGAGCTGGACGACTTCAACAAGGTCGCGGCGCGGGTGCCCCATCTCGCCGACACCAAGCCGCATGGCCGCTACCACATGGCCGACATCGACCGGATCGGCGGCGTGCCGGTGGTCATGCAGATGCTGTTGACCGAGGACCTGCTGCACGGCGACGAGATCACCGTCACCGGGCGCACCATGGCGGAGAACCTGGCGGCGCTGGATCCGCCCGCCCCCGACGGCGAAGTGGTCCACCGATTCGACGACCCCATCCACGACATCGGCGGGATCGCCGTGCTGACCGGCAGCCTGGCGCCGTCGGGTGCGGTGGTGAAGGTGGCGGGCATCGACGTCGACAGCTTCGAAGGGCCGGCGCGGGTCTTCGACGGCGAGGACGCCGCCATGGAGATGGTGCTGTCGGGCGGGATCAACCCCGGCGACATCGTCGTGATCCGCTACGAGGGCCCCAAGGGCGGGCCCGGGATGCGCGAGATGCTCGCCATCACCGGGGCCATGAAGGGGGCGGGACGGGGTGCCGACGCCGCGCTGGTGACCGACGGCCGTTTCTCGGGAGGAACCCACGGTTTCTGCGTGGGCCACGTGGCACCGGAGGCCTCCGACGGCGGCCCCATCGGCCTTGTGGCCACCGGTGACCGGATCCGCATCGACGTGCGGAGCCACCGCATCGAACTGCTGGTTCCCGAGGAGGTTCTGGCCGAGCGTCGCGCCGAATGGAAGGCGCCGACACCCCGCTACACGTCGGGATTCCTGGCCAAGTACGCCCGGCTGGCCCAGGGCGCCGAGAAGGGTGCCATCACCGAGGCCTGAACGGGGGGCCTGAACGGGGGGCCTGAATGGGCGCCCGACGGGGCCTGGTTGGGGGCCTGACAGGGTTCCTGATGGGGTTGGGGCCCGCCCGGGGGGTTATACTCGTACGCGTGACGCGGCGACACCAGGCTCTCGTATCGCACTGAGCGGGCGGCTTTGCTGCGCGCTCCCCCGACCTCCCGCCCGGGAGGTCGTTGACATTTTGCAGGCGGTACGACGGCCTCGCGGGCACCGGCGGAATCCACCGGGAGAAGGCAAGGGATCATGAATCTGAACGGCGGGCAGGCACTCATGCGCAGTCTCGAGCGCCAGGGCGTCGAGATCGTATTCGGGCTCCCGGGCGGGGCGATCCTGCCGGCCTACGACCCGCTCATCGACTCCACGATCCGCCACGTCCTGGTCCGTCACGAACAGGGCGCCGGGCACATGGCGCAGGGATACGCCCAGGCCACCGGCCGGCCCGGTGTGGCGATCGTGACCAGTGGCCCCGGCGCCACCAACATCGTGACCCCGCTGTGCGACGCCTACATGGACTCGGTGCCGCTCGTGGTCATCACCGGGCAGGTGCCCTACGCCGCCATCGGCACCGACGCCTTCCAGGAGTGCGACACCACCGGCATCACCATGTCGGTCACCAAACACAACTTCCTGGTGTCCGATGCGCAGGAGCTGCCGCAGGTGATCCATGACGCCTTCCACATCGCCACGACCGGGCGCCCCGGGCCGGTGCTGGTGGACATCCCGAAGTGCATCGTCGACCCCCGCAACCCGCGTTCGGCCCTCGAGTGGTACGAACCCGACGGCCACGACCTGCCCGGTTACCGGCCGCGCACCGAGCCGGACCCCGCGGCGGTGGCCGCCGCCGCCGAGTTGATCTGCGCGGCGCGCCGGCCCGTCATCTACTCGGGTGGGGGGATCCTCAAGTCGCGTGCCGCCGACGCCCTGCTGCGCTTCGCCGAGTTGGTGCAGATTCCCGTCGTCACGACCCTGATGAACCGCGGCGGGTTCCCCGACGACCACCCGCTGTGCCTGGGCATGCCCGGCATGCACGGCAACTACTCAGCGGTCACCTCCATGCAGCGCGCCGACCTGCTGATCACCCTCGGCGCCCGCTTCGACGACCGGGTCACCGGCAAGGTCGGCGCCTTCGCCCCCGACGCCAAGATCATCCACATGGACATCGACCCCGCCGAGCTTCACAAGGTGCGCCATGCCGATGTGGCCATCGCCGCCGACTGCCGCGCCGGCATCGAGGCGCTCATCGTGGCCGTGGATGCCCGCGGCGGCGCCGAGGCGCAAACCGACCGCCGGCAATGGCACGAGACCATCGCCGACTGGCAGCAGCGCTACCCGCTGGTCTACGAGCCGAGCGAGCCGGGCGAGGCCCTGAAGCCGCAGTTCGTGCTGGAACAGTTGCGAGACGCCACCCCCGACGACACCGTGGTGTGCGCCGGGGTGGGCCAGCACCAGATGTGGGCCAGCCAGTACTGGCGCTTCAATCATCCCTACACCTGGATCAACTCCGGCGGCCTCGGCACCATGGGCTACGCGGTGCCCGCGGCGATCGGCGCCAAGGCCGGGCGACCCGACCGTATGGTCTGGGCGGTGGACGGCGACGGCTGCTTCCAGATGACCGCGCAGGAGTTGGTCACCGCCAACACCGAGCGCATCCCCATCAAGGTCGCCATCCTGAACAACGCCTACCTGGGCATGGTGCGCCAGTGGCAGGAGATGTTCTACGACGAGCGCTACTCGGAGGTGTATCTCTCACCGGACCTGCCCGACTACAAGGGTTGGGCCGAGGCCATGGGCTGCGAGGCCATGCGCATCGAGAATCCCACCGAGGTGCGGCCCGCGATCGAGAAGGCCAACGAGATCGATGACCGCAGCGTGGTGATCGACTTCCGGATCGACACGCAGGAGAAGGTGTTCCCGATGGTGCCCGCCGGGGCCTCCAACGACGACATCGTGCTGGATCCGTCCCAGCAGCCCCCGCCCCGCTAGGCGCGTCGCACCCACGCAGGAAGGGATCATGGTCGCCAAGCCTCACCACACCCTGGTGGTCCTCGTCGAGAACAAGGCGGGTGTGCTGGCCCGCGTGGCCGGCCTGTTCGCCCGGCGAGGGTTCAACATCGAGTCCCTCGCCGTGGCGCCCACCGACGATCCGCGTCTGAGCCGGATCACGCTGTCGGTCGACGCCGAGTCGGCCCCCCTCGAGCAGGTCATCAACCAACTCGACAAGCTGATCAACGTGGTCAGCATCCGGGAGTTGGCGCAGGCGGAGTCCGTCGAGCGGGAATTGCTGGTTGTGACGGTGGGCGCCACGCCCGAGACCCGTGGCCAGATCATGGATCTGGTGCGCATCTTCGACGGGCGGGTCTTGAACGTCGGCCCGGACAAGCTGATGGTGTCGATGTCGGGTGGCCCGAACCGGGTGGATGACTTCGAGAGCCTGTTGCGCCCCTACGGCATCGTCGAACTGCAGCGCACCGGCAAGGTGGCGTTGCCCCGCCTGGCCAAGGCCGGCGGGGAGGTCGGGGAGTTCTAGCGGCCTCCCGGCGCCATGCTCCGCGGCGCACATGGGCGAGCCTCGGGGCCGGCCCGCCGAGGGTCGATACAGGGTCGACGCAGGGCCGACACAGGATCGAGACAGGATCGACAACACAAGGAGTCCCGATGGCTGCCACGATGTACTACTCCGCGGACGCCGACCGAAGCTTCATCGCCGACCGCAAGGTGGCCGTGCTGGGTTACGGCTCGCAGGGCCACGCCCACACCCTGAACCTCAAGGATTCCGGCATCGACGTGCGGGTTGGCCTGCGTGAGGGATCGGCGTCCGCCGTCAAGGCTGCCGAGGCCGGGGTTCGCGTGCTCTCGATGGCCGATGCGGTGGCCGAGTCGGATCTGGTCATGATGCTGCTTCCCGACACGCTGCAGGCCGAGATCTATGTCGAGCACGTCGAGCCGCACCAGGATCCCGGCGACGCGCTCTACTTCGCGCACGGGTTCAACATCCGCTTCGACTGCATCGTGCCGCCGGCGGGGATCGACGTGGCGATGGTTGCGCCGAAGGGCCCCGGGCACCTGGTGCGCCGGACCTTCGAGGAGGGCGGGGGTGTGCCGTGCCTCATCGCCGTGGAGCAGGACGCCACGGGTCATGCCCGGGAGACGGCCCTGGCGTACGCGGACGCAATCGGCGGGGCGCAGGCGGGTGTCATCGAGACGACCTTCACCGAGGAGTGCGAGACCGACCTCTTCGGCGAGCAGGTGGTGTTGTGCGGTGGGCTGACCGCGCTCACTCAGGCGGCCTTCGAAACGCTCGTCGAGGCCGGCTACCAGCCGGAGGTGGCGTACTTCGAGTGCCTGCACGAGCTGAAGCTGATCGTGGACCTCATGTACGAGGAGGGAATCGGCGGCATGCGCTACTCGGTCTCCGACACCGCCGAGTACGGCGACCTGACCCGCGGTCCCCGGATGGTGGACGACCACGTGCGGGCCACCATGCGGGAGATCCTGGCCGAGGTCCAGTCGGGCTCCTTCGCCACCGAGTGGATCGCCGAGAGCCGCACCCGGGAGCGTTTCCGGGCGCTGGAGGCCGCCGGTCGGGAGCACCAGATCGAGCAGGTGGGCCAGCAGTTGCGGGCCATGATGCCGTGGATCAGCGCCGGCAAGCAGTCGGTTCAGGAGGCGTCGGGCGGCCAGGGCTGATGCCTAGGCTCGCGGGATGGTCCGCACCGGGCGCCGACTAGCGCCGGCTCTCGCCGCCATCGCGGTGGCGGCGCTGCTGGCGGCCTGCGCCGAGCCCGACCTGACCGTCGGCGTACCGAGCACCACGACGACCGCGCCACCGCAGGCCAGGGTCGCGGATCCGCCGGACGGGGACGGCGCGCCGCCCGCGGCGGCGGAAGGAGGCGCCGGCGAGGCGACCGCACCGGGGGAGACGACCCCGGGTGAGGCCACCGACCCGCCCGAGCAGGCGGAGCCGTCGCCGGACGGGTCCGAGCCCCAGCCGGCCGCGGCGCCCTCCGCCGTGGTTTCCGACGACTCCGATCCGCCGCCTGCTTTCGAGGATCAACCGTCGACCGGCCAGGACCCGTCCGAGACGACGCTTCCGCCGCCGGCCGCCGAGGCTCCGGGGCTAACCGCCACGACCCTCCGGGTGGCCGTCATCGCCGACGTGGAGACCGGCGGCGTGGCCGATGGCCGGTCCCGCTCGGTGCAGTTGGCGGTGCAGGCATGGGCCGAGGCGGTGAACGCCACAGGCGGCCTGGCGGGGCGCATGGTAGAGGTCGTGACGCTCGACGCCGGCCTGTTCGGCCACGAGGCCGTGCTGGCGGAGGCGTGCGACGGGGACATATTCGCCCTGGTGGGCAGCGACGCGCTCCTTGACGACGAGGGCGTCGAGTTGCTGGGAGGCCCGGACTGCGACCTGGTGGACTTCCCGGCGCAGGTTCACTCGCCGCGCCGGGCGGCCTCGCCACGCACGTTCCAGGCGGTCCCGGCATCGGCAGGATCGGTCAACGTGGGTGCCCTGCGGTGGGTCGCCGAGCGCCAGCCGGTGCGGATCCGTTCCACGGCCACGTTCTTCATGGACTTCCCCGTGACGGTCATCGCCGCTGAGCGCACCGCCGAGGCTGCGCGCGGCCTCGGCTTCGAGCTGGTGTACGACCCGTCGGTGACTATCGGCGAGAGCTTCGATCCCTACGTGGCGGACATGGCGGCCGCCGGTGTGCACCACGTGCTGTGGGACGGCGACACCCACCGCCTCCTGAGACTGCTGGAATCGCTGGATGCAGCCGGCCTGACCGTCGGCGTGAACTGCGGCACGGCCTGCCGCAGTGCCCTGTTCATGGACGCCGCCGGCGAGGTGGCCGACGGGGTACTGGTCTGGAGCCCCTACCTGCCGCTGCGTGAGGAGGCGCAGAGCCCCGAACTGGCCACCTACCGGCAGTGGCTTGCCGTTATCGATCCCGAGTCGACGCCCGACCTGCAGGGCCTGGCCGGTTGGGCGGCGGGCCGGTTGTTCGAGGAGGCGGTACGGCGGGCGATCGGTGCGGGGACGCCCGAGGAGGACCCCGGTGCACTCAGCACGTCGAGCGTCGCCGCGGCCGCGGCCCGGATCATGAACTGGCACGGGCACGGCCTGCACGCGCCCAGCAATCCCGGTACGGGCGATCCCAGCCCGTGTGGCGTTGTGATGGGTGCCTCGGGCGGGGTCCTTTTCCGGTTCCACCCTGTGCGGCCCGGCACATTCGATTGCTCGCCGGAGAACCTGTTCATCCTGGAGGCGACCGCCCGGTTGGGGCTCGATTCTCTTGCCGAGCCCGATGCGACGTGGCAGACCGAGGGTCAGTCCGAGCCTGACGGACCCAGCAGCGGCTGAGCGGCGGCGACCGACCGCGAACGGCCGCTAGCTGAGGCGCTGAACGATCATCGCCATGCCCTGGCCGCCGCCCACGCACATGGTCTCGAGGCCGATCTCCCCGTCGGCGTCCTCGAGCCCGTTCAGCAGCGTCCCCATGATGCGGCTGCCGGTCATGCCGAAGGGGTGGCCGAGTGCGATGGCCCCGCCGTTGGGGTTCAGCTTCTCCCAGTCGATGTCCAACTCGTCCGCCGATGCGACCACCTGGGCTGCAAAAGCCTCGTTGATCTCGACCTGATCGATGTCGTCGATCGTCATCCCGGCCCGCGCAAGTGCCTGGCGGACGGCTCCGACCGGGCCGAGCCCCATGATCTCGGGGTCGAGGGCGGACACGCCGCTGGACACGATGCGCGCCAACGGGGTCACTCCCAGCTCGGCGGCGCGCTCGGCGCTCGTGACGAGCACCGCTGCGGCGCCGTCGTTGAGGGGGCAGCAGTTGCCTGCTGTGACCGTTCCGTCGGGCCGGAAGGCCGGCAGGAGGTCTGCGAGGCGCTCCATCGTGGTTCCGGCGCGGATGCCGTCGTCTTTCTGCAGCAGCTTTCCGTCCTCCAGCGGATAGGGGGTGATCTCCCGCTCGAAGAAGCCGCGATCGCGGGCTTCTTCGGCGCGGTTCTGGGACAGGCATGCGAACTCGTCCTGGCGCTGCCGCGAGACGCTCTTGAGTTCGGCCACGTTCTCGGCTGTCTGGCCCATCGCGATGTAGATGTCCGGGAGTCCCGCCGAAGCTGTCCAGCCATCCTCCCCGCCGCCCGCGCGCACCGCGCTGCGGGCCTCGGCCTCGGCGAACCGCAGGTTGCGCGTGTTCTCCTTGTCGTCGGCCATACCCGCCCCGTACCGGCTGATGGTCTCGACGCCGCCGGCCACGAAGCAATCCCCCTCGCCGGCGGCGATGGCGTGGGCCGCCATCCGGATGGTCTGCAACGACGACGAGCAGTAGCGGTTGACGGTGACGCCCGGGGCCTCCAGCCCGGCGAGGATGCCAGCGACGCGGGCGATGTTGTACCCGGCCTCGCCGGCGGGCTGACCGACCCCCCAGATCACGTCCTCCACGGTGCCGGGATCCACAGCGGGCACCTTCGACAGCAGGTCGTCGATGATGAATGCCGACATGTCGTCGGGTCGGACGCTCGTGAGCGAACCCTTGAAGGCCCGTCCGATAGGCGTGCGGGAGGTGGCGAGAATGACGGCGTCGCGCATGGGGGTCTCCTGGGATCGAGTCGCTGCGCGGACCCTCCCCGGGCCCGACACGCAGACTGTCAGGCTAACGGCCAGCCTCTCACCTGCATGTTCGCCCCGCTCGGTGCGCGGCGCACATGCAGGATCCCGGATGCGTGCGGCCCCCTAGCCGGTCGCCATGTCCTTCGTCGGCTCGTCGCCGCCCATGCCGCCCATGCCGCCCATGTCCATGTCGTCGGCGTGCTCGTGCTCGCCACCGCCCATGTCCATGTCGCCGAGGCCATCGGCGGTGCCGCCGTGGTCGTGCCCGGGACCGGCGGTGAGGGATTCCTCGGTGACGTCGAGGGTGAACGTGGCCGCGATGGGCGACCCGTCGTGGGTCAGCGGCGCGTGGTCGTTGGCGACGAGCGCCACGGTGATCTCGTGTTGTCCCACCTCGAGGCCCGTGATCTGGGTCCACTCCTCGTAGATGCGGGTGACGTACTCGCCGTTCAGGTAGAGGCGGCCGTGCCCCTCGCCGTCCACCGGATCACGGGACGCCTTGACCGGGGCGAGGTCGAAGTGCTCCAGCGCGATCCGCAGGTTGAAGCCGCCGGCCGGATCGTGCACCGCCTCGGCGCCGACCGCGGGAATCGGCTGATCCGCCGGCACCGCCCGCGGCTCGGGCGTGACGGGGCGTTCGGTGGGCACGGGCTCTTGGATCGTGACGATCTGCTCCAGGACGTGTTCGCCGGTGGTGATCGGCGTGTGGTCGTTGTTTGAGAGCTCGATACGGATCTCGTGTTCGCCGGGCTCCAAGTCGTTGAGGTAGTGCCACATGCCGTAGATGCGGCTCACCTTGACGCCGTCCACATAGACGTGGGCGTGGCCCTCGCCCTCGACGTTCCCGGTGGAGACGTTCTCGGGTGCGAAGCGCACGTCGGTGACGATGAGGATGTTCCAGCCCGCCACCGGGTCGCGCAGCACCTGCACCTCGAAGGCCGGGCCTTCATGGTCCTCGTCGTGCGCCCACGCCGCCGAATTCGCGAACAGTCCGAGCAGGCCGGCGATGCCGACGGCAATGGTGATGCGGCAAAGCCTTCGCATGACGCTCGCTCCTCGGTTCTCTGGGCGGACGCCTGCACTCGACACAGTCCGCTGCATCGTCAGCGACCGTAGTTTGTCGGAGCCGCCACCATTCCACTACGTCATGATCGGACGAGACAGCGCTGTCCTCGATGGACACGGTCGTCGCGCCTCGCTGTGTCACCGTTGAGCCGGAGATCCTGGCGCGCGTCCGCGGGTGGGCGCCGGAGTGCTCGGCGGCGTGCCGGGACGTCGTCTTATAATCCCCGCTCATGCCTTACCACCGCCTTCCCCCCATCCTGTTGCTCGTCGCTTCGGTGATGCTCTTGGCGACCTCCGGTGCCACTTCACAGGAGGACGCCGGCAGCGAAGAGACCGATTCAGGCTCGCCGCTCATGGCCACGGCCCATCCAACCGACGCCGACGGCCACGCGCTGGGAACCGTCACCCTCATCGAGGGGCCCAACGGAGTGCTGGTGCAGGTCGACATCAACGGCCTGTCGCCGGGCGGTCACGGATTCCATATCCATGCCGTGGGTGCCTGCGAGCCCGACTTCGGCGCGGCGGGCGACCATTTCAATCCGGAGGGAATCGGCCACGGGTTCATGGAGGAGGGGGGCTGGCACGCCGGCGACCTGCCCAACATCTTCGCCGCAGCCGACGGCACCGCTCGTGCGGACATCTTCACCTCGGCGGTGACCTTGGCACCCGGCGCGGACAACTCGATCTTCGATGCCGACGGCTCGGCGATCATCATCCACGCAGCGCCCGACAGCTACGGCGAGTCCCCGGGTGCGGGTGACCGTGTCGCATGCGGCGTGATTCACCCCGGCGCGCCGGAGCCCGCCGCGGCGGGGCCGGCTGAGGACCTCCCGACCGGCTGAGTCAGCTGCGGCGGCTGATCGCAGGCGCCGCAGGGTTCGCCGCGCTCGTTCGTTCAGCCGGAGGTCTTGGCGCGGGCCTCGGCGAGGAGACTTCCGACGGCCATTTGCAGGGTGGGAACGTCGATGATGACGGTCATCAGGCGGAAGCCCTCGGCGACGCGCCGCTCCACGAGGTCGACGGTGGTGTGGATGCCGGGGACCACGCCGTGGCGCCGGCAGGATTCGACGACCTTGGCCAGGGCCTCGCTGAACGCCGGGTGGTCGTGGTGCAGCCCCGGCCCACCCACGCCCAGGGAGACGGCCAGATCCGACGGGCCGACGTAGACGGCGTCGATGCCCCCGACGCCGAGGATGTCGTCGATGTTGGCGACGGCTTCGGCGGTCTCGATCATCGGGATGCAGAGCACGTAGTCATCGGCACCTTCGAAGTAGTCGGGGCGGCCTATGCGGACGCGGGTCGGGCCGACGCTGCGACGCCCGGCGGGGGCGTAGCGGCACGAGGCCACGGCGGCCTCTGCGTCGGCGCGGGTGTTGACCATCGGGATGATCACCCCGCCGGCACCCAGGTCCAGCATCCGCCCGATGATGCCGGGCTCGTTCCATGTGACCCGGGCGAACTGCACGCTGCCGCCGAGTTCGACTGCCTGGAACATGGCCAGGGCGTCGGCGTAGTCCACCATGCCGTGCTGGAGGTCGACGCAGGCGTAGTCGAAACCGGCCCGCCCGATGATCTCCGCCGTGACCGCCGAGGGAATCGACAGCCACGCCCCGATGGCGCACTCGCCGCTCTGCAACTTCGCTCTGACTGGATTCATGTGGTTGGACCTTCTGTTCGCCGGATTGCGGGGGATTGCTGCTTGGGAAGTGGTGTCGGACGGGTCGCGCAGGTGGCTGCAGCGGTCAGCGGTTGAGCGCGGCCTGCGCGGTGCGCAGGGCGCTGTAGCCGATCCCCGTGACGCCGGTGCGCTCCAGCAGCTTCGGTATCGACACCGTGTCCACGAGCAGTTCGTGTTGGGAAGCCCAGTCGTTCCACCCGGGATGCGCGGCCCGCAACTCGGGGGTCTCGATGCCCGGGTTGACGACCAGTTCGGTCACGCCGGGAATGATCTCGGCAAGCGCCTGCTCGAGCGCTTCGGCGGTGCGAGGGCGCAGCACGCGGTCGGGGCTGAGAACGCCGTGCTCGGCGGCGCGGCGCCGGAACGGGAAGCCGTAGGTGGACTCGCTGTCGCCGCTCTGCAGGCGCAGTGGCAGGTTGAACTCCACGGCCAACTCCAGGTACACGTCGAAGAACTCGGGCCGGGCGTTGAGAGCGTCGAGGTGGGAGCCGAGGTGGTTGACGTCGAATCCCCACAGGATCGCCCGCTCGATCTGTGCCCGGCACTCCCGGCGCACCTCGTCGATGTCGGCGTGATCCCAGAGGTCGTTGGCGGTGCGGGGGAAGCCGCCGTCGCCGTCCAGCAGCGAGGGGGCCAGCGTGATGGGTCCCCAGCGGTACTTGTCGAAGGGCGCGTTGAGAGTGAGGTTGACGCCGACATCCTCGCCCCGGTACGCGGCGGCGGCCTCCCGGGCCCAGGGGCAGGGCACCATGAGCGAGGCGCTCGTGCCGATGCCGGCGCGCAGCACGTCATAGGCCCCCACGTTCGTGGCGTGAGCGCATCCGAGGTTCTCGCACGTGATGATCAGCAGGCGCGCTCCGGCGGGATGACCGAGCCGTTCGAGGAGGGTCGCCACGAGTCCGACCCTACCGCGCACCTCGATGCTCCCGGTCTACGGAGGCGCCTAGCCCTCGAGTGGTTCGTCCGGTCCGCCGCAGGCCGCCCAGAGGCCGAGGTTCTCGGAGCGGGCCACCTCGACGGCGGCGGAGAAGTGCGTGGAGTAGTCGGTGTTCGGGGCGATCGACAGGGTGGCCGCGTAGCCCTCGCGGGCGAGCGCCATGTTCACGAGCAGACCGTCGGTTGCGCGATGGACGTAGGCCAGCAACCGGTCGTAGATGTCGCGAGTCTCGGCGCCCCCGGTGAGCAGCACAGGGGTGCCGGGCGGTAGGAGGATGGAGGTGAACGCACTCGCCTCCGCGCCGAAGCACTCCGGGGCCAGGTGGCCTCCGGGCTTCTCGGGCGTGTCGATGCCGATGAGCCGCACGTTCTCGGTGCCGCCTCCCTCGAAGGCGACAACGACGGTGTCGCCGTCCACCACCCGTACAACCTCGGCGCGCGCCGCAGCCGGCGGGATGCCGAAGAGCGATGTCGGATGTCGCAGCCTGATCGCCTCGACATCGATCCCGGTGAGGACGACCCCGGCGGCACTGTCCGCGTGCCTCGCGTCGCCGCCGGCGGCGGTGCAGGCGGCGACGAGCAGACTCGCCATCCCTGCCGCCAGCAGCCGACCTGTCACGCGGCGGGTTGCGCCCGGTCGCGGCGCCGGCCAAGGTGCTCGGCGCCGGCCCGCTGCGCCCGAAGGATGGCGCGAGCCTCCGCCGCCCGGCGCCGCCCGATGGCCCGGGTCTCGTCGTCGAGCACCCAGGCGGCCGCAGGGACGGGCCGCTCTCCGGCGGGTTCCCGAGCCGCCGGTTCGTTGAAGAGCAGTAGTTGTGTACTCATGTTCCCATTCTGTCCAGGGGGTGTGACAGCGTTCCCGGCACGAGTCGACTTGTGGCAACCCGTGACCGGTCCCGGGGGTCAACCTATCCGGAGAAGTGGCATGAAAATATTAGAAAACTACTAATAATCATAGCAAGATCTATCGTGCGAAACCGGAAGCGGCAATGCGAGTCGGGACGGTACGAGTAGGCAAGCGGGCCGGGGCGTGTCGTCTGCTCGCTGCGCTCACCTAGATGCCTGCGGGGACTCCTTCGCCGGACCGAGCGGTGTCACACCCCCCTGCCAGAGTGGAGGTATGAAAGAGAGACACGTTTGGAGGTTCGCCGAGGCCGGGCGGCGCCTGGCCTCGACGGCCACCGCCTTGGGGGTGCAGGTGCCCTCGTTCCGTACGCCGCCACGCGTTGCCGGCCTCGATCGCACCATCCGTCGCGGAGCCGGTGGGTCGGCCCTGATCTCGGTTCGCAGCCGGGGGCGGGCGTGGCCGGCGGTGCTCGCCGACATGATCGAGGGGGTGGTTCACGCCAACGACCTGACGCCGCATGAGGCGTCCCGCCTGCGTGAGGCACTCTGGAAGGCCACCGAGGACATCGAGGCGGATGCCACGGCGGTGGCCGAGAGCCCCGCGTTGCCGCTACCGGAGACCACTGAGGTTCCTCGAGCCGCCTGAGCGATTCTCCGCATCGACCGGCCAAGTAGCGTGGGAGCAGGCCCGGGTGGCGGAATTGGTAGACGCAGAGGGCTTAAACCCCTCGGCTCGGCAAGAGCGTGTGGGTTCGAATCCCGCTCCGGGCACAACTCCGGCCTGCGCGGCCCGTCGGGCGCCTGGCGGGCCGCGCGGTGGGCCGCGCGGTGGGCAGCGCGTCGAGGTGCGGCGCGAGTGTGCCGCGGCTCACAGAGCGGTGACGGAGGCGTCCCGACGGCGCCCCGCCCGGCTCGAGTCGAGCCCGGGGTCATGTCCGCCGGCAGTCGCTCAGCGGTGAACTGCGGTGGGGTGCTACTCCCAGAGAGCAGAAATCGGCGCAGCGACCATCCCGCCTGGAAGCCGGAGAGTGCTGGGGCCGGTGTGAAGGACGATCCCCGCGACAAATGGCCTCCCGATCGTTTCCTTCAACCACTGCAGGTCACGTGCGTCGGAATCCCTGACGTTGGATGTGGCGACAATGTTGATTCCCACGATGCCGCGGTCGGGCAGCTCGACGATCACGTCTACCTTGCGGCGGCCCGAGTGATCTCGGAGGTGGGAGAGTCGGTACCGCGGCCTGACGTTGGCGACCTCGGCGCGGAGTTGGGCCATCACGAACGTGTCGATCACCTTGCGACGGAGGACGTCGCGCGCCAGGACGTCCTTCTCCTCGACTCCCAACATGGCTGCGAGTAGGCCGGCGTCGATCACGAATTGCTTGGGGCTGAGGCTCAGACGCCGTGGACGTTTGGTCCGCCAAGCCGGGAGCCAGTCCACCACCATCAAGTCCCGGAGATAGCGTTCGCAGGCTACGAGGCTCTTGCGGCTCAGCAGGTAGTCGGCAGGCCATAGCACAGCTTGCTGTGATGATGGATCCCCCTCCCCCCCGATGTCAGCGGAGTGGAGCGCGTACTGCCTGACATAGCGCCGGAAGTCCACGCGGCGCGGGACCTCCGTGACGGTCTGGACATGGCGGGAGATGATCCTTTCGGCGTAGTCCTTCAGCCATTGGCGGGCGTCCGCCTCATCGGCCTCTAGGGCCGACTCGGGGAACCCGCCTCGCAGCGCCAGTCGGATGTAGTCGTCCGGCCCCAGTTGCGGATTGCCGGAAGGCGCCAGGAGTTCGCCGGTGAGCACTCGGTCGATGAATCGAGGTGGAGGCAACTCAAGCTGCTCGGCGATGGTCAGCGGGTACATCTCGAGCACCGCTATGTCGTGGGCTCCCAGCAGGTGCTCATCGAGGATCTCGCTTCGCGCCGACCCGGTGATCACAAGACGGCCGGTGCTGTGCTCGGCGACGGCGGTTCGTGTCGCCGCCCCGGCCACTTCGGCCAGGCTCTGCCTCGATTCGAGGTGTATGGGCTCCTCGCGCCCTTCCAACAGGGCCGACGGGTTGGCTCCAAGAGATCCGGCCCTGGTGGCGTCCATGCGGATCACACTGCGGGTGTAGCGCGCCGCAGTCGTGGATTTCCCGCAGCCAGGCGCCCCGGTGATCACCAGGGTGGGATGCTGGGCAAGTCGGCCGGCGAGCACCGTGTCGAGGAGCCGGGGCCGGTACTCGTTCACACCGGAGTTCCCAGCACTCGTCCTGCATCCTCACGGCGACGAGTTCGAGCGATTGCCGATCCGGATCGCTCGGACACGGTCCAGACCGCCCGGCTCAGAGGGCGGTGAGGGCGGCGTCTCGGGCGGCTCGCACCCGGGCTGCGGCCTCGGCGATCCCGACGTTGATGGTCTCGCCGGTGGCGCGCTCGGTCAGTTCGACCTCATCGTTGGCGAGTCCCCGGGGTCCCACCGTCACCCGGTAGGGGATTCCCACGAGCTCGATGTCGCTGAACTTGACCCCCGGCCGGGCGTCACGGTCATCGATGATCACCTCGACACCGAGATCGCGCAACTCGTCGTAGAGGCGCTCGGCCACCTCGCCGACGGTGCCGTCCCGGTCGGCCAGCGGGACGACCGCCACCTCATACGGCGCCACCGAGACGGGCCAGCAGAGGCCGCGCTCGTCGTGGTGGGTCTCGGCGACGGCGGCCACGGCGCGCCCGATCCCGATGCCGTAGCTGCCCATCGTGAGGGTCCGGGGCGCCCCGTCGGCGTCCATGACCGTGGTCTCGAAGGCCTCCGCGTAGCGCCGGCCGAGCTTGAAGATGTGCCCGGTCTCGATGCAGCGGAGCAACTCCAGCGGCTTCCCGCAGCGGGTGCACGGCTCGCCGTGGCGCACCTGGCGCAGGTCCAGCCACTCGCTCACGACGATGTCCCGCTCGATGTCCACGCCCCGGTAGTGGAAGTCGTCCACGTTGGCGCCGGTCGTGAGGTTGCTGCGCCCAGCCAGGGCGCCATCGGCGAGCACGGGCAGGTCGCTGACGCCCACCGCGCCGAGGCTGCCGGGCGAGGCCCCCAGGGCGGCGACGCACTCCTCGGCCCCCGCCGGCCGTACTGTCGACGCCCCCGTGTTGTCGAGCAGCTTCTGCTCGCTGAGTTCGTGGTCGCCGCGCAGCAGCACCAGCGTGATCTGCCCGTCGAGCGCGTACACCATGGTCTTGATCTGACGGTGCGGTGGGGCCTCGGCCTCGGCGGCTGCCAGCGCGGCGATGGTGCGGATGCCGGGAGTGGGAAACTGCTCGAGGACCCCGCCGGGGGGATCCGCCACCGGCGGCACCACGGCGACTGCCCGCTCCACGTTGGCGGCGTACCCGCAGTTCTGGCAGCGCACGATGTCGTCCTCGCCGGCGGCCGACGGCACCATGAACTCCACGCTGGCGCTGCCGCCCATGGCCCCCGAGGAGGCCTCCACGGCGATGGCCGGCAGTCCCATGCGCTCGAAGATGCGCGTGTACGCCTTGTGGTGCAGGTCGAAGGCATGGTCCAAGCCGGCGTCGTCGATGTCGAGGCTGTACGAGTCCTTCATGGCGAACTCCCTGACGCGCAGCAGGCCGCTCTTGGGCCGGGGCTCGTCACGGAACTTCCACTGGATCTGGTACCAGATCTGGGGAACCTCGCGGTACGAGTGGATCTCCCGGGCGTGAAAGGCGATCACCTCCTCGTGCGTCATGCCCAGGGCGACGTCGGCGCCCTTGCGATCGGTGAGGCGGAACATCTCGTCGCCCATGGCGGTCCAGCGCCCGCTCTGCTCCCAGACCCAGGCGGGATGCATCGCCGGCAGCAGCAACTCCTGAGCGCCGATGGCGTCCATCTCCTCTCGGACGACGTCGGCGACCTTGTCGTGCACGCGCAGGCCCAGGGGCAGCAGCGAGTAGTGCCCCGAATGCAGCTGGCGGATGAACCCGGCGCGCAGGAGCAGCTGGTGACTGGCCACTTCGGCCTCCGCCGGCGCCTCGCGCAGCGTGGGAACGAACAGGTTGGACCAGCGCATGAAGCCTCCTCGGGTGCCGCCCCAGCCTACGAGTACCCGACGATGAGGTTGGTTGCGGGCGGCAGTGGGTGGCTGTCAGTCCATGGCCCTCGCGGCCGCGACGATGTCGGCGGCTGCGGGGAGCCACGCGTCTTCGAGTGGCGGGCTGAAGGGGACCGGGGAGTTGGCGGCGGTGACCCGGGCGACCGGATGGCTCAGCGCCGCGAACGTGTTCTCGGTGATCACCGCCGCGATCTCGGCGGCGAGGCCGCCGCGGCGCGGGCTCTCCTCGACGACCACCGCCCTGCCGGTTCGTGCCACCGAGGCGCAGATTCCCTCGGCGTCGAGCGGGGCGATGGTGCGCACGTCGATCACCTCTGCGGAGATTCCGTCGGTGGCGAGTTGCTCGGCGGCGTCCAGGGCGCGCAGGGTGCACTCGCCGACGGCCACGAGGCTGACGTCGTCGCCGGGCCGGGCGCAGGCGGCCCGCCCGAGGGCGATCTCGTAGGGATCGGCGGCGACGAGCCCTTTGGACCGGTACAGGCCCATGTGCTCCAGGAACAGGACGGGGTTGTCGTCGCGGATGGCCCGCAGCAACAGGCCCTTGGCATCGGCGGGCGTCGACGGTACGACCACCTTGAGCCCCGGCACGCCGGCGAAGACCTGGTAGAGGGTGTCGGAGTGCTGGCCGGCCGCCCGCAAACCGGCCCCGACGGCCATGCGTAACACCAGCGGCACGGTGGCCTGGCCGCCGAACATGTAGCGCATCTTGGCGGCCTGATTGAAGACCTGGTCGAAGCAGTACGGCATGAAGCTGGCCCACATCACATCCGCGACCGGACGCAGGCCGGCTAGCGCAGCGCCGGTCGCGGCGCCGACGAACCCCGCCTCGGAGATCGGCGTGTCCCGTACCCGGGCCGGGCCGAAGGTGGCCAGCAGCCCCCGGGTGGCGCCGAAGGTGCCCCCCATTGCGCCCTCGTGCTTCTCGCCGAGGCCGGCACCGCCGGCGATGTCCTCGCCGAGGGTTATCACCGTCTCATCGGCCTCCATTGCCTGGTTGAGCGCCTCGTTCACCGCCTCGAGGAAAGTGATCTCCCGCTCGGCGCCCGGTGCGGCGGCCGGCGGCTCCGGCCCGGGCGGATCCGGCGCGTAGACGTCGCGCTCCACCGTGGCGGCGTCCGGCCAGGCACCCTGCGGGCCGGTCTCGAAGGCGGCGTCGATCTCGCCGGCCACCGCAGCCCGGTACGGGGCCACGTCCTCATCGAGCCGTTCGGCGAGAAGCGCCACCGGATCGCGCCCGCGCGCCTCCTGACGCTCATCGCGGGGCCGGTACTGCTGGTGGTCGCCGATGTAGTGGCCCCGGATGCGGGCAACCTTCACCTCCAGCAGCGTGGGCCCCTCGCCGGCCCGGGCGCGGCGCACGGCCTCCCCGGCGGCGCGGTACACGGCCTCGTAGTCCTCCCCGGCGACGGTCACGCCCGGGATCCCGTAGGCGGCCCCGCGCGCGCTGATGTCGGCCACGCTGGTTGAGTACGACACCGGCGTGGATTCCGCCCAGCCGTTGTTCTCACACACGAAGATCGCCGGCAGGCGCCAGATGGCGGCCAGGTTCAACGACTCGTGGAATATGCCCTGATTGGCGGCCCCGTCGCCGAAGAACGCAACCGCCACCCGGCCGTCGCCGAGCACATCGGCGGCGAGGGCGGCCCCGTTGGCCAGGGAGATCCCGCCACCGACGATGGCGTTGGCGCCGAGCATTCCCCGGCTGAAATCGGCGATGTGCATCGAGCCGCCGCGCCCGGCGCACAGCCCGGTCTCCCGCCCGTACAACTCGGCGACCATGCCGTCGAGGTCGCAGCCCTTGGCGATGCAGTGCCCGTGGCCGCGGTGGGTGCTGGTGATGAGGTCGGCATCGCTGAGATGGGCGCACACCCCGGCGGCGATCGCCTCGGCCCCGTGATAGGTGTGGACGAAGCCGGGCATCTCGCCCCTGGCGAACTCCCGCTGCACCCGGTCCTCGAAGCTGCGGATGCGCACCATCATCGCCAGGCCGGCAAGCAGCGCCTCGCGCTCGGGAGCCACTCGCGATCCCGAAGCCGTCACCTCGGGGGTGCTCGTGGAGGATGTGGTGCCGGCGCTCATGAGCCGAGCAGCGCCGCGCACTCCTCCGGGGTCTCGGCGATGACCCCGATGCGGGTGCCGATGGGCGCTTCGAGTCCCGGCTCGGCCTCCCGGTGGAGCCGGCCGTCCACATCGGACTCGATCTCCATCTCGATCTTCTCGGACTCCATCAGGAAGAGCGGATCACCGGCGAAGACCTCGCCGCCCTCGTCCACGAGCCACTCGACGAGCGTCACGTCGCCCTCGTAGATCCCCGTCTTGGGGAGGACCACCTCGAACACGGCTCAGGCGAGATCCGGGGTCACGCAGCGGGCGGCCGTCCGGTCGACCCGCAGTGCGCCAGGATGGATTCCGGCCCCGGTTCGAGTCCGGGGCAGGCTCTCCGCCGGGATGGCGGGAGGGGAGTTCGGCTCCGTGACCATCAGCCGTCGGTGTGGGGGACGTAGCCCTCGAGCGGTTGCACGAGGATCCCACCGTCGACGGGCAGCAGCACCCCGGTCACGAAGGCGGCCATGTCCGAGGCCAGGTACACCACGGCCCGCGCCACGTCGTCCACGTCGCAGAGCCGTCCCAGCGGGGTGCGGTCCACGATCCCGTCCCATTGGGCCTCCACGTCGATTCCGGTGGCCTCGCCGCCTGTCACGAGTTCAACGGCGCCCTCGGTCATGGACGCACCGGGGCAGACGGCGTTCACCCGCACGCCGATCGGAGCCGCCTCCACGGCAAGGGAGCGGGTCAGGCCGGCGATGGCGTGCTTGGACGTGGTGTAGTGCGTCAGCCCCTCCGCCGAGGTCGAATAGGCGTCCACCGAGGCCACGTTGACGATGACCCCGCGCCCGGCCGCGCGCATCTGGCGGAGGGCGGACTGGGAGCACAGGTAGGCGCCCCGCACGTTGATGGTCAGGATCCGGTCGAACTCGGTGATCGGCATCTCGTGGGCGAGGTGGTTCGAGAACACGCCGGCGTTGTTCACGAGGATGTCCACGGCCCCGTGTTCGGTGCGCCAGCCGGCGAAGGCCGCCGTCACAGCCGACTCGTCGGTCACGTCGAGTCGCTGGGCGATGCACCTGGCGCCGGTGCGGTCGGCGATCCGTGTGGCCGTGGCTGCGGCGTCGTCGAGCCGGACATCGGCGATGACCACCTTGGCCCCGGCTTCGGCGAGACGGTTCGCGATGGCGGCGCCGAACCCGCGGGCGGCGCCGGTGACCACGGCCAGGCGGCCGCCGAGGCTCGCCAATTCACTCAGCGAGGGGTGCTCAGTCGTCGTCATCCGGCGCGACTCCGATCTGGGGAAGGGATCCTGGAACGTGCAGAGTCTGGCGCGAACCGTGACTCAGCGCAGCGACTCGGCGGCGGCCCGCGTGTGCAGGTGATGTGTGTACCGGCGGGCCTGTTCGAAGCGCTGGCGCACTTCCGAGCCGCGCCCCGACGGCACGACCTTCTGGCCGCCCTTGATGATGGCGTTCAGGCGCGAGCGATCGCCGAGGATGCGCACGTCCTCGTCGGGGTTCCCGTCCACGATCAGCAGGTCGGCGAACTTGCCGGGGCGCAGCGTGCCAATGCGCTCGGTGTCGCGGGGCGCCGCGGTCGCCGCATTGCGGGTCATGCACAGCAGCGCCTCCATGTCGGTCATACCCAGATGGCTCACGAACAACTCCATCTCCCGGGTGTGCCACTCACCGTAGGGGGTCATGGCGAAACCGGTCTCGGAGCCGGCGATGAGCGTGGCACCGTCGGCGTAGGCCTTGGACAGGATCGCCACGGCCGCGTCCAGCTCGCGCTTCATGGCGTCGGCCACGAACGCCCGGTGCCCCGGCGCCTCCAGGCTGTTGACCAGCAGGGTCATGGCCGGCAGCAGCGGGATCTGCTTCTCCAGCACGACCTCCAGAGTGGCCGGATCCATGTAGGAGGCGTGCATGATCCAGTCCACGCCCACGTCGGCGGCGTCGGCCACGGACTGCCGCGAGCGGGCGTGCATGGTGATGGGCCGGCACAGGCGGTGCGCCTCGGTGACCGCGACGGCGAGCTCGTCACGGCTGAAGGCGGCGTACTCGGTGGTGCCGGGGCCCGAGCCGGCGATCTTGATGAGATCCACCGTGTCCTTCACCTGGTTGCGGATCTCCTGAAGCAGATCCTCGGTGCACTGCACCAGGGCGCCGAAGGACGACTCGTGCACGTCGATCCAGCGGGGGAGCGTGTCGCCGATGCCGAGCTGCGTCGTGATCTGGCGACCGGCGGCGGAGAACCTCGGTCCCTGGATCAGGCCGCCGTCGATGGCGTCGCGTACGGCCGGAGCGACCCCGTTGGGGCCGCCCGGGTCGCAGGCGGCGGTCACGCCGGCCAGCAGCACCTTCTCGGCGTCGATGGCCGCCCGTATGGCCCGGTACGGCGCCGGCGTGTAGATGAAGAGTTCCTCCTCGGTGCGCGGCTCGCCGAAGCTGATGTGCATGTGGCCGTCCACGAGGCCCGGCATGATCGTCGCCTCCCCGCCGTCGGTCACCGGGATGGCCGGGTCGCGGTAGGCGGCCGGCAGTTCGGCCCGGACGCCCACCCACTCGATGAGGTCGTCACGGACCACGACGGTGGCGTCGGCCAGAACGGTCTCGTCCTCGCACGGCACCACCCGGGCGGCGTCGAAGCGCTGTAGCCCGTCGGGTCCGGTGGTGGGTGTGTCGGTCATGGCGCTCCTCTCGCGGCGGACGCTCGTCGCCTCAGAAGGGGATGACGGGGAAGTAGCGGCCCCCGATCGGCTCGCCGGGGGCGAGGCCGACCTCCTCGTCGGTGTAGTTGTACTCGTAGCGCTGCGCGCCGAGCCAGACGGTGCCATCGGCCACGTAGCGCATGACCATCGCCCGCCGGCCCCGGTCGGACAGGTTCGGTCCCGAGGCGTGCCAGGTGAGCGCCGAGTGCATCGACACCTCGCCGGCGGCCAACTCCACGACCTCCACGGGAAGGCCCAACTCCACGGGGTCGCCGACCTCGGTGACCGTTGCGGGGCGGGACTCCCGCAGGTAGGGCGTGCCGGTGCCGAACACCACGGGCAGGCGCTCGCCGAGATGCTGGCTTCCGCAGGCCATCAGCATGGCGCCGTTGTGTCGTGAGGTGTCGTCGAGAGCGATCCAGGCGGTGACGGCGTTGGGTTGGGCGAGCGGCCAATAGGAGTAGTCCTGGTGCCAGCGCACGTCGTGCGGGCTGGGTGACTTGTTGAGGGCGTTGTCCTCCAGCAGGCGAACGCTCGTCGTACCGAGCAGTTGTGCCGCCCAGCGCGCCGTCGTGGGGTTGAACACGGCGGCTCGGAAGTCATCGTCGGTGAGCCACAGGTTGAAGAGGAAGTCGAAGCTCTGTGCCGGGTCGCGGGCGGCTGCGGCGCCGTCGGCCTCGCCGTCGCCCCCCTCCACGTCGGGCCAGAGCGCCGGGTCGAGCAGGTCGTAGCGCCGGCCGGCCTCGCCCTCGGTGCGGGTGAGGCGCTGCACGACATCGCGGAGGAACTCCACCTGCTCGTCGCTGAACACCTTGCCCGGGCGGAGGTAGCCCTTCTCGTAGAAGGTGGTGATCTCCTCCGCGGTCAGCGGCGACGTGCGCACGCCGTCGGCGCCGTTCGCCGCGGCGGCGAGTCCTCTCGCATCGCCTGCGGGGTCGTGGCCCTGAACCGCTCCTGCATCGCTGCGAGCCCTCACGGTTCTCCCCTCGTTTGCGCCCCTAGCTGGGCAAAATCATAGTTCTATACTCCGCGCATGGCCCAGAGCGATGCCCCCGAATACGTCACCCGTGCCGACACCACGCCGGTCGACGACCTGACTGGCACCGCGTTCGCCCATCTCGACGTGCGCACGCTCGTGTCCGACGCCCGCCAGGGCTCCGAGAAGACCATGGTGGGTCGCACGGTCTACCCCGGGAACGGCGGCACCCACGAACACCACCTGCATCCCGATGCCGAGGAGATCGTGATCGTGCTGGCGGGGCGGGGCTGGCACCGGGTCGGTGACGAGTACTACGAGATCGGCCCCGGTGACGTGGTGTTCGTGCCCGTCAACACCGCCCATTCCGCTGGTTCGATCGGCGAGGAGGACATGGTGATCCTCTGGGTGCTGGGCGGGGTGCCGTCGCTGGAGCGGGCCGGCTACCAGTCGGTGCCCGAGATCCCCGGCATCCCCACGGACTGAGCGCGCCGACGCCTGAGATGCTCGCCGTGTCGGCTCGTCCTTTCGCGCTCGCCGTGTCCGCTGTTCCCACTGTGGCAGCCGACAGCGTCGCGTCTGCCGAACCCGCCGGCGCCTGAGGCGGTTGCATGGACGTTTCCAGGCTCTCGATCACGCAGCTCGGCAAGCTGTACTCGGCCGGCGAGACCGGCCCGTCCGAGGTGCTGTCGGCGACCCTCGAACGGATCGATCGCCTCGACGGAGCGCTGGGGGCGTTCGCCGACGTCACCGCCGAGCGAGCGGCGGCCGAGGCCGCGGAACGGGCCACCGAGCTGCGACGCGGCGAATCCCGGGGGCCGCTGCACGGCGTGCCGCTGGCGGTCAAGGAGCTGTTCGACGTGGCGGGCGCAGTCGGCGATTACGGCTCGGAGGTGCTGGCGGGGCGAGTGTCCGATGCCGACGCCGAACTGGTGCGACGCCTGCGGGCGGCGGGCGCCGTGATCGTGGGCGTGACCCGCTCGCACGAGTTGGGCTGGGGGATCACCACCCAGCACGCCACGAGGTCCAGCCCCCGCAACCCGTGGAATCTCGACAGGGTCCCGGGCGGCTCCAGCGGCGGGTCGGCGGCGGCCGTCGCGGCGGGAATGGTGCCGGCCGCGGTGGCCAGTGACACGGGCGGGTCGGTTCGCATCCCGGCGACCTTCTGCGGCGTCGCCGGTATCAAGCCCACGTTGGGGCGGATCAGCCGGGCCGGCGGTGCGGCGCTCGCACCGACGCTGGACACGCCGGGCGTGGTGGCCGGCCGCGTCGAGGATCTGTGGCCGCTGCTGGCGGCGATGAGCGGCCCCCATTCCGGTGATCCGGCAACGCTGGCCGATCCACTGCCCGCCGCACCCGATCCAGCGTCGTTCGGCGAGGGCCTGGCCGGCGTCCGGGTGGGCATCGCGCCCGCGCTGCGTGGCGCCGTTCCGTGGGGAGAGGGAACAACGGCGGGATTCGACCGCACCTGCGAAGCCCTGCGATCAGCCGGCGCCACGCTGGTCGAGGTCGATCTGCCCGCCGCGGAGGACATGCTGGCGGCGTTCATTCCGCTGCAGATGGCCGAGGCGTACGACGTCCACAGCCGGCGGTTCGGGCTGTTCCCCGGGCGTTCGGACGACTACGGCGCCGATGTCCGGGGACGCCTGGAGCTGGCGTCGGAGGTGACCATGGGGGACTACCTTGAGTCCCGGAGGCGGCGCCTGGAGTTCATCTGGGCATTCGATCGGGCATTCGAGTCTCTGGACGCCCTGCTCACACCGATCTCGGCGGTCGGACCGTCCACGGTCGACGATCCGGACACGGTGGTCGTCGAGGGCGAGCGCCGGGCGTTGCGGGAGGTCGTGATGGGGTTCACGGTCCCGCAGAACCTCACCGGGCTGCCGACGGTGGCGGTGCCGGTGGGCTTCGACGCCGATGGCCTGCCCGTGGGCATGCAGTTGACCGCCGGACGCCTGCGGGAGCACACCGCCGTCCGCGTGGCCGGGGTCGTCGAGCACGTGCTGGGGGCCGATGCACCGCGGGTGCCGGTCGCACCGAACCAAGGGGGCTGAACATGCCGCACGTCCAAGTCAGTGACGGGTTGTCGTCATTCCGGCGGAGGCCGGAATCCAGAAACGGGGGTTAGCGATGCCACACGCCGAAGTCCGCGACGGGTTGTCGTCATTCCGGCGGAGGCCGGAATCCAGAAACGGGGGTTAGCGATGCCACACGCCGAAGTCCGCGACGGGTTGTCGTCATTCCGGCGGAGGCCGGAATCCAGAAACGGGGGTTAGCGATGCCACACGCCGAAGTCCGCGACGGGACCAAGATCTATTACGAGAGCCATGGCGACGAGTCGCTGCCGCCGCTGGTGCTCATTCGAGGCACCGGCGCCGACGGCACCCGCTGGCTGCCGCAGGTCCGCGCCTACGAGTCGGAGATCCGGTGCGTGATCTTCGACGGGCGAGGAGTGGGGCGCAGCGAGACCACGCCGCCTCCCTACACCGTGGAGGGCATGGCCGGCGACACGTTCGACCTCATGGACGCCCTCGGCATCGAGGCGGCGCACCTGTCGGGCTCCTCGCTGGGTGGAGCCATCGGCCTGCGCATGGCGGTGGACGCTCCCGAGCGGGTGCTGTCGCTGCAGACGCACTCCTCGTGGTTGGGCACCCACGGCTTCAGCGAGTTCTCGCTGGGTCTGCTGAAGGCTCACCTGACGAGCGGAGGGGTGGAGCACTACTACGCCGCCACGATGCCGATGCTCATCAGCCCCGGCTTCATGTCGCGCAACTTCGAGATGCTCATGAACATCCTCGACCACATGCGGGCCAACGCCGCCAGCTACGACGGCCTGCTGGGCCAGATCGAGGCCAACCTCTCCTACGACATGCGCGGCGAGGGCCACAAGGTCACCGCTCCGACGCTGGTCACCGTCGGCGAGGTGGACGTCGTGCTGCCGGTGCAGTGCGCCGAGGAGATTCACGAGGCCATTCCCGGCTCGGACTTCCACGTCTTCGAGGGCGCCGGGCACCTCTCGGGGATGGAGAGCCCCGACGAGTTCAACCGCGTCACCCTGGACTGGTTGCGCCGGCACATCTGAGCCTCCGGCTGAGTTCCCCCGTTGGCCTCTACCGGGGCCTGTTGAGACCGATGTGACATACTCTCGGATCACCTCTTACGGGGGATCCCATGAAAGGAGATTGGGGATGAGAAAGTATCGACGCTGGATGCTCGCGTGCGCGAGTCTGCTCGTGCTCACGCTCGTGGCAGCAGCATGCGCGGCCGACGACTCGGCTTCGGAGGCCGCCGACGCGGCCATGGCCGAGGCCAGGAGCGCGTCAGCCGCCGCGGCCGAGGCGATGTCCGAGGCCCAAGCCACAGCGGCCGGGGTCCGGAGTGCGCAGGCGGACGCCGCCACCGGGATCGCCGACGCCGCCGCCGCGGAGGCCGCGGCAGGAGCGGGTCTCGCCGCGGCTGAGGCGGCTCAAGCCGCTGCCGAGGCGGCGCAGGCGGCCGCCGATCTGGCGCAGGCCACCGCCGAGGGCAACGAGGCAGCCGTGGCCGCAGCCGAGTCGGCACTCGCCGACGCTCAGGCCGCCGCCCAGGAGGCCCTGTCGGAGGCCGCTGCCGCGGCGGACGAGGCCGCGGCCGCGCAGGCCGAGGCCGACCAGGCCCGGGAAGCGGCCGCTGCTGCCCAGGCCGAGGCCGAGGCGGCGCAGGCTGAGGCCGCTGCCGCGCAGGCTGAGGCCGACGAGGCGCGGGCTGAGGCGGAGGCGGCTCAGGAAGCGGCCGCAGCGGCCGGACCGATCACGCTGGAGTTCTGGTCATGGAACAACGAGGGTGCCTACCCGGTCGTGCACGAGCAGGCCGAGGAGCGGTTCGAGGAGGCGTTCCCGAACGTTGACGTCGTGCGCACCTACACGCCCTTCGCCGACTACATGACCAACCTGCGGGCGGCCATCGCCGCCGGCGAGCCACCCGACGTGGCGCAGGTGCCATGGACCGGCGAGTACACCGACCTGGTGAGCGGCGGCGCGCTCGCCTCCCTGGAGGGCGAGTTCACCACCGGCTTCCCGGACTTCTTCCCGCCGATCGCGTCCATCGCCAGCGTGGACGGGGTGCCCTACGCCATCCCGCTGGACGTGAACTCGCTGCAGATCGCCTACAACAAGGACATCTTCGCCGAGTTGGGCCTCGAGGTGCCTCGCTCCTCCGATGCCCTCAAGGAGGTCGCCGCGGCACTCGATGAGGCCGGTTACTTCGGTGTGGCGGTCGGTACGAACGACGGGTGGGCCGCTGCCGACCTCTTCTTCGCGCAGCTCGCCTACACCGACCCCACCAACACGCTCATCGTGCAGGCCGATGCCGGCGCGGCAACCTGGGACGACCCGCAGTTCCTGGCCGCAGCGGAGAACCTCGAGGACCTGATCGTCAACGGCGTGTTCGCGCCCGGCGCCAACTCCATGGTCTCCTTCGTGGGGGCGCTGGAGCTGTTCGTGGCGCAGCAGGCCGCGATGTTCTACCCGGTCGGCAACTTCATCACCGGCGGCATCGCCGCCCAGGTGGAGGACAGCTTCGAGTGGGGCCTGTTCCCCTTCCCGTCGCCCGACGGCGGCGAGGGGTTCGCCACCGGTGGTGTGGCGGAGATGTTCTCGATCCCGGCCGACGCGGCCAACGTCGCCATGGGCATCGAGTTCATGCGCTGGCTGACCGACGCCGAGAGCGAGGCTTCGCTGGTGTCCAACGACTTCATCCCGTCGTGGGGGATCGAGCTGCCGGAGGACGTGAGCAACCTGTATCGCGACCTCATCGCGGCGCAGGCCACGGTCCGCAATCGCACGATCTACACCACCCCGGTGTACACCGAGGTGATCAACGGCGCCCAGGGTCTGCTCGGCGGCACCATCAGCGCGGCCGACATGATCGAAGCCATGGCCGGCGCCGGCTAAACGCCGGCACCCAACGGGCAGTTGTCAACCGCGGCGGCGCCGTCGGCAGGGGCAACCCTGTCGCGGCGCGCCGCGCGCGCCGCCGAGCGCCGCCGCGGTGGCAACTACGCCTCGAGCCTCGGCTTGGCCATGGTGGTCCCCAGCCTGGCCGTGTTCCTGGGGCTCATCGCCATCCCCATCGCGGTGGTGGGGCTGGTGTCGCTGTCGGAGTGGACCGGCTTTCCTGCCGACGCCATCCGCTGGCTGGGCATCGAGAACTACCGCACGATCGCGGGCGATGACATCTTCTGGCGGGCGCTGCGCAACACCCTGTTGTTCACCGGCCTCACGACGCTGTTCCTGAACATCATCGGCTTCGGGGTCGCCCTGCTGATCTCCACCCGGGTGCGCGGCACGGGCCTGCTGCGCGGCGTCATCTTCCTGCCCGCCCTGCTGCCCTCGGTCCTGGTGGGCCTCATGTGGCAGCGGGTGCTGGACGCCTTCGGCTTCGTGAACCAGATCCTGCAGTGGATGGGCGTGGCCGACCAGCCCATCTTCTTCCTCGGCGACGAACAGTGGGCCCTGTGGGTCATCATCGGCGTGACCGTCTGGCAGTTCGCCGGCTACGACATGATCCTGTACTACGCCGGGCTGCAGGGTGTCGACCGGTCGATGCTGGAGGCGGCGGCCCTCGACGGGGCCCGGACCCCGGCGACCGTATTCAAGGTGATCATCCCCTCCATTTGGCACATCGTGGGCGTGGTGGCGCTGCTGAACATCATCGGCGGTCTCAAGATCTTCGACGTCGTCTTCGTGATGACCAGGGGAGGTCCCAACCGCAGTTCGGAGGTGCTGGCCACCTACATGTTCGAGCAGGGCTTCCGCTTCAGCATCATGGGTGTGGCCTCGGCCATCGCCGTTGTGATCGTTGTGCTGGCGGTGATCGCCAGCGTGGCCCGCTTCCGGTTGGCGAGGCGTCTTGTTTGAGCTCCGCGCCACCTGGGCGAAGGCCGGGCTGTCGATTCTGGCGGTCCTCATCGCCGTGACCGTCGTTCTGCCGGTGGCCTGGGTCGGCGCACTGTCGCTGAAGACCGGCAGGGAGGTCTACAACCAGAAGTTCCTCCCCGACGAGTGGGTGCCGGGCAACTACATCACCGCCTGGCAGGAGTTCGGGCTCGGCGGGTACTTCGTCAACAGCGTCTTCGTGACGGTGGTCTCGGTCGTCCTCACGATCCTGGTGTCGCTGCTGGCCGCCCACGCCTTCACCTGGCTGCGGTTCCCGGGCTCGGACGTGGTCTTCACCCTGCTGCTGCTGGGCATCATGATCCCGCCGGCCGCCCTCGTGCTTCCGTTGCTGATCGAGGCTCGCCACCTGGGGTTCTACAACGACCTGTTCGGCCTGAGCATGGTATACGTGGCGTTCGGCCTGCCCATCTCGATCCTCATCTTTCGGGGCTTCTTCGCCGGCATCCCCGGCGAGTTGGTGGAATCGGCGCGCCTCGACGGCGCCAGGGAGTGGAAGATCCTGTTCCGGGTGATCGTGCCGGTGGCCCGACCGGCGGTGGTGACGGTCACGATCCTGCTGTTCCTGGCCAACTGGAACGACTTCATCCTGGCGCTGGTGCTGA
>JAPPDX010000111.1:0-1390 GCA_028824415.1 bacterium
CCGAGGGCGGCGCGCGCCGCCGCCGCGTCCAGCTGCATCTCGCCGCCGAAGAAGCTGTCGGGATTGATGCGTCCCAGCGCCACGTTGGCGTCGGTCACGGTGGCCTCGGTGCCGCCGCGCCGGTAGCAGGCCGGTCCGGGCCTGGCGCCCGCCGAGCGCGGCCCCACTCGCAGCAGGCCGCCCTTGTCGATCCAGGCCACCGAGCCGCCGCCCGCCCCGATGGTGCGCACGTCCACCATCGGCGCGTACACCGGCAGCCCCCATTCGATCTCGAACTCGGCGGTGCGGTTGGCCTCGCCCCCCTCGATGAGGCTCACGTCGAAGCTGGTGCCGCCCATGTCCATGGAGATGAGGTTCTGCCGCCCCACGAGGCTGCCGAAGTACAGGGCGCTCAGCACGCCGCCGACCGGCCCCGACACCAGCAGGTCCACCGGCTTGGCCGACGCCGCCCTGTGATCCACGAGACCGCCGTTGGACTTCATCATCAGGAAGTTGGCGTCCACGCCGATGGGCGCCAGGCCGTTGGCCACGTCCTCGATGTACTCGCCGACGAGCGTCTTCAGGAAGGCGTCGGCGAGCGTGGTGCTCATCCGGTCGTACTCCCGCCAGCGGGGGTACACCTCGTGGCTCAGCGAGACCCGCGCACCCGGGTACTCCTCGGCGATGATCTCCCGCATGCGCAACTCGTTGGCGGGGTTCACGTAGGAGAAGAGGAAGCACACGGCGATGTCCGAGAGCCCCTCGCCGCGCAACCGCCGGGCCGCCTCCCGCGCGCCCTCCTCGTCGAGGGGCTCGATGATCTCCCCCTTGTAGTTGCAGCGCTCGTCCACCTCGAGGCAGTGCCGCCGCTCCGCGAACGGGATGGGTTTGTCCCACTGCAGGTCGTAGTGGTGCTTGCGGTTCATGCGCTGGATGAACACCATGTCGCTGAAACCCCGCGTGGTGATCAAGCCCGGCAGTTGGTGCTTGCGCTCCAGCAGCGCGTTGGTCGCCACGGTGGTGCCGTGCACCAGGTCGCGGATCGTGCTGTTGTCGATCGCGGCTCTGCCGATGACGTCGTTGACGGCCCGGTGGGGTTCTCCCGGGGTGCTGGCCGCCTTGGTGACCCGTACGTGACCGGACTCCTCGTCGAACAGCGCCAGGTCGGTGAACGTCCCGCCGATGTCGATTCCCATGCGAACAGCCACCGCTCGCCTCACCTCCTCCGGCCGATGCCGGCGCCGGCGCCGGTCACCCAGCTGCCCCTGTCGGCCAGGCCGTGCATCTCGACGTACTCGTCGCGGCAGATCTCCGAGCAGAAGACGAGCGGCTCACGCCCGCCGCCGTCGGCCTCGATGCGCCGCTGACGGTCGTGGATCATGATCCCGCACCGCTCGCAGTGGGGGAACTC
>JAPPDX010000111.1:2293-28247 GCA_028824415.1 bacterium
CGGACCCGGCTCATCGGGCGGCCCTCACGACCGAGCGCACGGCGAAGAACACCACGACGCTGAGCCCGCCGAGCATCAGCAGGGCCGCGGCCGCGCCCATGCCGAGGTCGAAGAACTTGAATGAGAGGTTGTAGATGTAATACGTGATCGTCTCGGAGCTGATGCCCGGTCCGCCACGCGTCGCCAGCGCCACCAGGTCGAAGGTCCGCAGCAGGTCCAACCCGCGCAACACCAGGGCGATCAGGAGGATCGGCTTGATCGACGGCAGCACCACGTGCCAGAAGAGCTTGAACCCCTTGGCGCCGTCCACCACCGCCGCCTCGAGCTGGTCACCCTCGGTGGCCAGCAGCCCGGCCAGCAGGATCAGGAACATGAACGGGCCCCACTGCCAGGTGTCGGCGAGGATGATCACGACGGGCGCAAGCGTCGGATCACTCAGCCATTGGATGTTGACATCGCCGGGCCACAGCAGGCTGAGGATCTGGTTCAGGAACCCGAAGCTGTTGTTGAACGCCATGCGGGCGGTGAACCCCACCACGACCGGGGCGATCATCATGGGGACCAGCACGAAGGTGGCCACCCAGCGGACCCGCTGGTAGGCGGTCCAGAACAGCAGCGCCATCCCCAGGCCGAACAGGAACTCCAGCGCCAGCGCCGAGGAGGCGATGATCAGCGTCTGCTCGATGGAGTTGATGAACCGCTCGTCGTCGAAGAGCAACTCCCGGAAGTTGTCGAAGCCGATGAAAGGTCGCGCCGGGCGTGTGACCTTCCAGGTGTGCAGGCTGATGTAGATGGCGTACCCGAACGGGTAGGCGGTGAGCCCCAGCAGGAGCAGCACCGCCGGCGCCACGAAGAGCCAGCGGCTGCGCGGCCGCCGCAGGGCTCGGCTGCGGCGCCGGGCGCGCCGACCCCCGAGCCCCGCAGGGCCCGGGGGTGCGGCTACGTCAGCCGGCGCCGCTGGAGCAGCGGGTCCCGGTTCGATGGCCTAGCCGGCGATCGAAGCCAGGAAGTTCTGCCAGACCTGCAGTTGCTCCTCGCGCCCGTAGCTGTCGGTGATCTCGTCCCACGCCTCGGCGGCGTCGTCCAGGGCTTCCTGGGGCGACTTCTGGCCGGTGAGGGCGTTGCCGAGCTCGATCTCGAGCGCCTGGGCGTACTCGCCGTAGCCGGGCAGCACCGGGTCGGGAACGGCCTGGGCCAGGTTCGCCTTCTGGGCGTCCAGGTACTCATCGGCACCCGGGAAGATCTCCGCCATCGACGGGTCGGCGAAGATGGAGGCGCGCACCACATCGGTGTTGCCACCCAGGTTCTGGTTGGCCTTGATCAGGTTCTCCGGGCTGGTGAACCACTGCGTGTAGAGGTAGGCGGCCTCCTTGTTCACGTCGGCGTAGTTGGACACGAGGATCGTGTAGCCGGGCGCCGACATGGAGCGCTGGTTGACCTGCCCGTCCACGACGTAGCCGGGCACGGTGGCGTAGCCCCACTTCCCGACGGTGGACGACGTCTCTGGGTCGTTGGCGTTCTTGCCCGCCGCCGGCCAGGTGATGTTGGAGAAGGCGGTGCCGCTGGTCATGGCCTCCACCGACTCCACGTAGCCGAAGCTCAGGGCGTCGGGTGACATGACGGCCTCCATGGCGATCATGTCCTCGAGCGCCTGCACACCCGCCGGGCTGTTGACGGCGGCCGACATGTCGTCGTGGAAGTAGGTGCCACCGCCTGACCAGAGTCGCTGCCAGAACCACCAGTAGTTGAGGAGGGTGATGCGCCACTCGGTGGCGCCGTACAGGTTCTCCTCGGGACGGGTGAAGAACTCCAGCACCTCCATGTACTCGTCGTAGGTGACCGGCACGGTCAGCTCACGGCCGTACTGCTCCTGGAAGGCCGCCTGCTCGGCGGGATCCTCCAGCAGGTCCTTGCGGTAGTAGAAGATGAACACGTCGCCGTCGGTGGGCAGGCCCACGTAGCGCCCGTTGTACTGCGAGGCGGTGTGGCTGATCGGGAAGATGAAGTCCTCGATGTCCGGGTCGTAGCGCTCCACCCACTCGGTCACGTCGACGAGGTAGCCGGCGTTGTCGAGGTCGCCGAGCCGGTTCGTCTCGACGAGGACCACGTCGAACGTGCCGGCCTGGGTGGCCGCGTCGGCGAGGATCTTGGAGGCGTACTCCCCGAACGGCGACTTCTGGATGTCCAGCTTGATGCCGGACTGAGCCTCGAAGTCGTCCTTGGTGACCTCCGGTCCCAGGATCGACAGGTCCTCGGTGAACACCGTGATCGTGGTGTCCGGCGGCAGGTTCAGAGCCTTGATGCCGGCGATGGCCCGCGTGGCTGGCGTGTCCTCGCCCATGTCATCCATGTCGTCCGCGGGTGGCGGAGGTGGCGGGTCGTCGGCCGGAGGCGGCGGTGCCGGGTCGTCGGCCGGAGGCGGCGGTGGCGGCGGCTCCGGTTCTGCCGCCGGAGGCGGCGGAGGCGGTGCCGCCGCGGAGTCGTCGTCATCGCCTCCGCAGGCGGCCGCGATCAAGCTGAATGCTGCGAGCAGCGCTAGCAGCACGGACAAATGTCGTCTCATTGTTGTTCCCCTCGTGCGTGTTCTGGACGAATGAACGAGGCCGGAAACCCCACCCCGGTCAGACGCCACACTGTAGCCGAGCCACGCGAATCGGACCCCAAACCGACGGTCGTCAGAACAAAGCGGGGGAAGGAGCGAAAGTGGCGGGGATGTGGGCGCGGCCGTAGAGAATTCCGACGCTGCGAGGCCAGCGGACCTCCGCGTGCTGGACGGTGTAGTCGCCGAGGCGGCGCAGGGTCTCGGCAAGGACGACGCGCATCTCCACCCGAGCGAGATGGGACCCCAGGCAGCGGTGGCCGCCCACGCCGAAGGTGAGGTGGCGATTGGGCCGCCGGTCCAGGACCATCTCGTCGGGACGCTCGAACGCCTCCGGGTCGCGGTTGGCCGAACCCCAGAGCAAAAACACGGTCTCGCCGGCGGGGATCGGGCAGCCGCCGATCTCGATGTCGCGGGTGACGGTGCGGGCGAACCCCTGGACCGGGGCCTCGAAGCGCAGGAATTCGTCCACGGCCGCGGGCAGCAGATCCGGATCGGCAGCGAGACGCTGGCGTTCGTCGGGGTGTCGCTCCAGATAGAGCAGGGCGCTGCCAATGGCTGCCATGGTGGTGTCGAACCCCCCGATGGTCACCATCATCAGCAGGTCCACGATCTCCTCACGGCTGAGGGATCCGTCGGCCTCCAAACCCAGCAGGTGCGTGATCATGTCGTCGCGGGGCTCGGCGGCGCGCTCGGCCACCTCGGCGGCGAAGCGCTCGCGGATGACCCACACCCCCTCCCGGGCGGAATCGTGGCGCGGATCGTCGGTGGGGTAGGCGATCAGGTCGTGCAACGGCTCGGCCAGGATCGCCCAGTCCTCCGGCGCCAGCCCCATCAACTCCAGCGTGGTCATGGCCGGCACCGGGGCGGCCAGATCCGTGACCAGATCGCAATGCCCCGCCTCGATGAAGGCGTCAATGGTCGTGGCGGTGAAGCGCCGGATGTCAGGCTCCATGGCCTCGGCGGCGCGTTGCGTGAAGTACGGGAACAGCGCCGACCGGTAACGCTGCAGGTCCGGCGGGTCGGCCTGGAGGGGGATCAGGCGCCCCACCCCGGTGGCCGGCAGAACCACTTCGCGGTCCGAGGAGAACGTCTCGTCGTCGCGGGCCGCGGCGTACACGTCCTCGTACCGGGACAGCACGTAGAACCCGCCGTAGATCTCCGAGTAGGCCACCCGCGCCGCTCGCAACCCGTCGTAGATCTGCCACAACTCATCGGCAAAGTCCGCCGAGTGGTGATCGAAACGGACGACGGGACAGCCCGTGGATTCTCTCACATGTTCTCCTCCCCCACGATCAGGCATTTTGCCGGACAGTATCCCCACCTTGCCGTCGGGGGTTGAGAACCGCTATTGATCGTTGTCGTTGGAGGTGACGGTCGCGGAGCCCGGAGTGCCGGTCACGTAGTCGGTGCTGGTGGAGATACTGACGGTGATGATGCTGTCGTCTTCGGCCAGGGTGTCGTCGAGCGTGGCGACCTCGAAGGTCCCGCTGGTCTCGCCGGCGGCAATCGTGAACGACCTGGCCCCTTCGTCGTCGGCGCCGATCATGTCGCCGGTCTCGGTGACGCTCAACTTCACGGTCAGCGCCCCGGTTGTAGGACCGGTGCGGCTGATGGTGAAGCCAGTTGTGTCACCCTCGGTGACCGGTGAGGTTCCGGGCTGGATCGTGACGGTGGGCAGATCGTTGTCGGTGGCAGCGACACTTGCTGAACTGGGCATTCCGATCGTGTAGCGGCTGCGGCGAGAGATGGTTGCGGTGATGGTGGTGCCGTCTTCGGCGAGGGTGTCGTCGAGCGTGGCGACCTCGAAGGTTGCACTGGTCTTGCCAGCGGGAATTGTGAGCGACCTGGGGCCTTCGTCGTCGGCGCTGATCATGTCGCCGGTTTCGGTGACGCTCAGATCGACGGTCAGTGCGGCGGTTGTAGGACCGGTGCGGTGGAAGGTGAACCGGGCAGGAGCGCCCTCGGTGACCGGTGATGCTCCCGGCTGGACGGTGACGGTGGGCAGATCGTTGTCGATGATGGTGAACCGCTCGGGGTTGCGTGACCCGATCGTGAGGCCGCCGCCGTTGCTGATGATGGCCGTGACGGTGCTGTCGTCCTCGTCGGTTGTGTCGTCGACGGTGGGCAACTCGAATGTGGCGCTGATTTGCTCTGCGGGGATCGTGAACGATATGGCCCCTTCGTGGCTCGGGTCGATCATGTCGCCGGTCTCGGTGACGGTGATTTCGATGGTGAGTGGCGATGTCGTGGGTCCGCTGCGGTGGACGGTGATCCCGGCTGCTGTCCCTTCGTACACACGGAACGGTGCCGACCGGATGGTGACAGTGGGGGTGCCATCGTCGTCTCGGGCGGTGACGGTCGCGGAGGCGGGCGTGCCGGTCGTGTAGAGGGTGCTGGTGGCGATGGTGACTGTGATCGTGCTGTCGTCCTCGGCAACAGTGTCGTCGACTGTGTTCAGGTCGAACGTGACGCTTGCCTGGCGGGCGCCGAACGTGACGGGTCTGGATCCTTCGTCGCCGGAGTCGACCATGTCGCCGGTCTCGGCGACGGTCAACTCGATGGTCAGCGGCGACGTCGTGGGATCCGTACGGCTCAGGATGAACTGGGTTGCATAGCCCTCGATAACGCCAGATCGTTGGGGCCGGATGGTGACCGTGGGCACATCGTTGTCGTAGACGGTGACGCTCGCGGAGGTGGGTGCGCCGAGGTCGTAGCCGGTGCCGGGGCTGATGGTGGCTGTGATGGTGCTGTCGTCCTCGTCGACGTCGTCGTCGTCGGTGGGCACCTCGAGGGTGGTGCTGATGGCGCCGGCGGGGATGGTGACCGACGTGGACCCTTCGTTGTCTGGGTTGATCATGTCGCCGGTCTCGGTGATGGTCAGCGCCACGGTGAGGGCCGCTGTCGGCGACCCGGCGCGGCGGACGATGAACCGGGCCGGGTCGGCTTCGGTCGATGCGAAGTCCGCCTGGATGGTGATCGTGGGTGGGGCGTCGTTGTCGTAGACCGGCACATGCGCGGAGCCCGGCGTGGCGATCACATAGCCGGCGCCGCTAACGATGGCAACGCTGATGGTGTTGTCGTTCTCTTCGGCGGCATCGTCGTCGGTGGGCACTTCGAAGGTGGCTCTCGTGGCGCCGGCGGGGATCGTCACCGACGTCGGCGCGGTGCCCGAAATCACCTCGCCGGTCTCGGTGACGCGCAACGCGACGGACAGCGGCGAGCCCCGCGGGCCCACACGGCTGACGGTGAAGTAGACCGCGCCGCCCTCGACGGTGTCCGAGGTTCCCCGTTCGATGGTGACTTCGGCCAGCCCGCTGCGGTCGTCGTCCTGAACGGGGATGCTCGCCGAACCGGGCGTGCCGATCACATAGCCGGCGCCGCCGGCGATGGCGACGGTGATGACGCTGTCGTCCTCGTCGAGGTCGTCGTCGTCGGTGGGCACCTCAACGGTGACGCTGGTCGCACCGGCGGGGATCGTGACCGACGTCGGTGCCGCCCCCGAGATTGCCTCGCCGGTCTCGGTGACGGCCAACGCGACCGTCAACGCCGAGGTCGTGGCGCCGCTGCGGCCGAGCGTGAAGGTCGCCGGCGCGCCCTCGTAGTCCGCGAAGGCCGGCGGCGCGATCGTGACCCTCGGTGCGATGTTCTCGGTGTCGTGGACGGTGACGCTGGCGGACACGCCAGGACTCGATGCGTGAACGGGCGGCGAATACCCGCCGTCGTCCACACCGACGATCACGACGGTAACCACGCTGTCAACCTCTGCGTCACCGTCGGCGACGGTCGGCACCTCGAAGGTGGTGCTGGTCGCCCCCGCGGGGATCGTCACCGACGCGAACGGCGTCGCCGAGATCATGTCGCCGGTCTCGCTGACGCGCAACTCAACGGTCGTCGGCTGCGCCGAGGAGCGGTAGCGGTGGCTGACGGTGAAGCCGGCGGCGGCACCCTCACTCACCGGCGACGCGACCGGATCAACACGGACACGGGGAACGTCATTGCCAGCGACGATGAACGACACCGAACCCGGCGAGCCGATGCTGTAGCCGGTCCCGCTCGCGACACCAACCGTGACGGTACTCAACCCTTCGTCGACATCGTCGTTGAGAGTGAAGACCCGGAACCTGGCGCTGTTGGCGCCCGCGGGAATCGTGAACGACCTGGACCCCGCCGTCCCCGGATCGAGCGTGTCACCGGACTCGGACACGTCCAGTTCCACACTCATCGGCGACGTCGAGGCGCCCGTGTGGACGACCACAAGGTCGAGAGCCGCGCCCTCGTCTGTAGCTACGAACGGCCTCAACGGCCAGATCGCGACCCTCGGCGGCGCGCCGTCGTTGTCATAAACCGCGACGCTCTCGGATGCGAAGAACGGGGAGAACGAATAGCCCGCCCCGCCGGCCACCTCCACGGCCACGACACTGTGACCCTCAGCGACGCTGTCATCCACCGTCGCCACCGAGAACGTCGCCCGCCGATCACCCGCAGCGATCACCACCGACCGCAATCCCACGTCGCCCGCAGCCACCACATCACCCAACTCCGAGACCCGCACATTCACCGTCAAAGGCTCTGTCACCGAACCGCCGAAGCCACGCGAAACCTCAAAGACCAACGAAGTCCCCTCAGTCGCCGGCAGCGACGACCGCGACCGCAGAAACACAGGAACCGGCGGCGCCGAGTCGTCATCAGCCACAACAACACTCGCCGAACCCGGCAGGACGACACCGTAATCGGCCCCGCCGGTGACGCTGACGGTAATCGTGCTGTCAGCCTCGACAACGCTGTCATCCACCGTCGCAACACCGAACGAAACGCTGCTGTCACCAGCGGAGATCGTCACCGACCGAGATCCCTCATCAGCCGACGCGACCATATCGCCACCGGATTCTGCGACAGTCAGATCCACCGTCAACGCCGAAGTCGTGGAACCGACCCGGCTCACCGCGAAGAACGCGGTATCACCCTCGCCGATCGGCGATCCCGCCGCCCCAACAGCGACCAACGGAAGATCATCATCGGCCACCGTCACCGTCGCCTCGCGGATAAACACGCTGTAACCGATGGCGCTGTCGATCCGGACAGTGATATCGCTGTCGTCCTCGTCGACGCTGTCGTCGATCGTCGCCACCGTGAAGGACACCTCTGTGGCACCCTCGGGGATCGTGACCGACACCGGCGCCGCGCCCGCGATCATCGTGCCGGTCTCCGAAACGCTCAAACGAACCGTCAACGCCGCCGTCGACGGGCCGGCATCTGTCGCCGCGACACGTGTCAGCGTGAAAGCCGCGCCGTCACCTTCGGTGACCGTCGACCGACCAGCGGAGACCGCGACGATCGGCCGGGTCCGCACAGAGACGAAACTGTCATCACCGACCAAAGTTCCGGCGAGAGAGTAAGGACCGTACGCGTAGGCGTAGCCGTCGACGCCGAGGCGCTGGCCGGGCGTGCCGAGGGGCGGGTCATGCGAGCACAACTGGATCGTGTCGTCATCGACCATCCCATCAACGTCGACATCCCGCCACGCTTCCAGAGCCGGCGCGGCCGCGTTCGCCGCGACCCCGGCAGTGTTCGCAACCACCACGTACTCGCGATCCACACCGGTCGTCCCGAAATCCAGTGCCAACGAACCCGTCCGCCCGTCATAGCCCTCCGACGTCGAAGACAGCGGGGAGACGAGAAGCGGCGTACCCACCAGACGCGCCCGATACCAAACACCAACGGGATCCCGACACGCCTGCAAGTCCGCCATATTCGTGGAACCCTCACGGGGCCGCCACAGGACAGCCACACCCCGCTCCACATGCACATCCTCAGCGTCCCACGAGATCTCGAAACCCTCCGACGTGATATTCGACGCCGTCACACCGACGACAGAACCCGGAACATACACAGCCCGATAATGAGCCTTATCCTCATCCTTTAGACCGTCATAGTCCAGCGCACGCCGATGATCGAAGTTACACATAATCGACACAATGTCAACACCACCGTCCACGCACGTGATGTCAACGACATCGCCCGCAGCATTCCTCACCAACGTATACCGGTCGACGAACGACAACGCATGCCCCAACTCATGGGCCAAAATACTCACCAAACGATAACACTCATATCCATCGGGATCGGTGCTAAGCGTAGCCGAACTGTGACACATGCTCGTCGCAGAAGGACCTGCAAATGTAGGATCCGCAGGATTCCAATCACGCGGAAAATCGCTCGGATTCATCCGAATCAACATCCGACCAAACCACGTATTCCAATCAACATCCACATGATCGTCTGGATCAGACTCCTCCATCGACCAGCAACCCAAGGGGGGTAGGTCGCCCGGGGGAGTCCAGCAGTCCGGCAAGGCTCCTCCGCGGTTACCCCAGTTGTAGACCAATATGCCGCCGACACCTAGGTATCGATCCTGGTCCTCGTCATTGACGGGGCAGTTGGTTTTCCAGTCTCTTCCCGGAGCGGCGGGGGCCCATTCGAACATATCGATACCGACACCGTCGTTCCACCAGGCTATGGCCGCCTGCGTCGCTTCCGGGTAATCCTCACTGCACACAGGGACAGGATCACCTCGAGCGACATTGCGCATAATCGGGAAGATTTGCTCACCGCTCACTGTCCTTGGAATCAGGTGGGTATCTGGTCCGTCATGATCGGCGGCAACCGCTGAACTCAATGCAATGCTGGTCGCGCCCCAAATGGCCCCCGCAAGCAGCAGACCACCAACAACGAACCGCGGGATCAGGCGAGATCTCATCGGTCGTTCTGGTGTGGGGTTTCGATGGAGGCTTCGAGTTGGTCGAGGAGGGCATTGACCGCGGCTTCCTGGGCCTCGGAGAGGCCTTCGGGTATCTCACGTCCGACGTCTCTCCCGGTGTCAAGGTTGAAGCCGAGCCGAGCGCCTGATGCGACGTCCCGCAGCACCAGATACCACGTTCCATGGACATAGGATGAGCCGTCGATTTCGAGGGTCACGCCGTCGGGGATGTTGATCGTGACCGCAGAGCCCATCCAGTAGCGGCCGGGCCCGGTGACTGGTTCGTCGACGTATTCTCGGATGTCGCCACGCCCCCAGACCCACGGCACGGGGTGCCAGTACAAGTCGACCGGCTCGGGCGTGTTGTAGGGATTCGAGTGGTCGCAGTCCCACACTTCGCTACCCCGGTAGTCGGTCTTGAAGAGTGTCCGGTCCGGAGCGCCAGCAGGACCTCGCACCACTTCGGTGACCTCGAAACGTCGGAAGCATCCCACGCCTAGGGATCCTGCAGAGATGTCGAAGACGTCGCCGGGGCGGATGGTGGCGTAGAACGCGGCCAGGGATGCGCCAGTGGCGTCGCTGTCATGCACCAGCACGGCCTCGGCTTCTCCTGCGGTGTGCTCGGGTTGGAAGAGGCTGGTGGGGTCGTCGGCGTCGGAGAGGAGCGCGTAGCTGCCCGGTGCGGTGACGGCGGTGGTGGTTCGTAGGTTGTAGGGGATGGCGCAGGACCGCAGGGCGAGTTCGGTGAGGTCGTTGTTGGCTACGTCGTCCCAGTGCGGCGGGTAGCAGCCCGTGAAGTTGTTGCCGGCCACGTAGAGGTGGGTGAGCTTGCGCAGCAATCCGAGCTCTGAGGGGATGCGACCCCCCAGGTCGTTGTCGTTGATGCGCAGTTCTCGCAGTTCCTCCAGGTTCACCAGCCGCGCCGACAACTCGCCCGCGAGTTCCTTGTTCGCCAAGTCCAGCTTCACGACGCGTCGCGGCGTTCCCTCCACCGTGACGCCGTCCCAGTTGGCGATGTCGGTGGCCGGGTCCCAGTTCAGCGTGGCCGTCCCGTCGCCGATCAGCGCAGCCACCAACCCGACCTGCACGTTGCACTCCACCAACAAGGCCTCATCGGCGTCGGTGTCGCCGACGGCGCCGTCGGCGCACGTCGGCGGCGGCGGTGCCGTCTCGAAACGCCCCAGCACCGCCGCTCCCAGCGCGCCCGAGCCGTCCAGCGCGCTGAGGCGCAGCCGGTACGGCGTGGCCGGCGCCAAGCCCCCGATGCGGTGCTCGCGCGCCGTCGCATCCAGGTCAACGCTGGACCACGCCAACGCCTCACCCGCCGGCGCCGGGACCTGCCGCCACTGCAACCGGTACCCCGCCGCGTCCGGCGCGAACCCACCGTCCCAGCGCAGCGACAACCAATCCGGCCCCGCGCCGACCAGCATCAACAGCCCGCCGGCGGCGAGCGTGACACCGACAGCGGCCGGGTCGCCCTCCCGGCCGCTGGAACTCAACGCGTTCACCCGCACCACGTACTCCACCGCATCGGACAGACCCGACACCACATGTGACCGCGCCGCCGCCGGCAACGACACCTCGCCTGAGAACGCGTCGACGCCGCGCAAACGCCAGCGCAGCACATAGCCCACCGGCGCCCACTCCTCGGGGGCGTCCCAACTCACCCGCACACCTCCACCGGCCGCGGGCGCCGCGGCGAGGTCACCCACCGGTGGCCCCAACGTCTCGAAACGCCCCACCACCGCCGCTGCCCGCGCGCCGGAGCCATCCAGGGCGCTGAGGCGCAGCCGGTACGGCGTCGCCGGCGCCAAACCGCCGATGCGGTGCTCGCGCGCCGCCGCGTCGAGATCAACACTGGACCACACCAACGGCTCACCCGCCGGCGCCGGGATCTGCCGCCACTGCAACCGGAACCCCGCCGCGTCCGGCGCGAACCCACCGTCCCAGCGCAGCGACAACCAATCCGGCCCCGCGCCGACCAGCACCAACACCTCAGCACCCGCCTCGCCCGTGTCGCTAACCCGCACAACAGCACCCATCGAGGTCCCACCCGGACCGTCCACCACCAACGAACCCTCCGACATCCCACACCCCGCCGCCACCGCCAACACCCCCACCAACACACCCACAACCCGCCAGCGCATCCCACGCACACCCCCACAGCACCCCAGAATCGCCATACAGCAATAGTAATATCAAATTTATGACGTGATCATAAAATCATAGGGAGAGCTCTATTGATTTGTCATCTCGACTCGGGGGAACCTGAACCTCGCTGGGACGTTTCCGTGGGTGTCAGGTGCGGGCTGTGAGGGTGGCTCTCCCGGGTCAGTTGATCGGTGCCGGACAACTCATCAAGCAATGAGAGGGTTCTCCCAGCGGGCTTCGGGGAAGCGGGCGAAGTCGGTGTCGGCGCTCATCACTACCAGACCGTGCTCGACGGCGAGCGCCGCCAGCATGGCGTCGGGGATCAGGCCGGCAGCGACCTGGTGGCCGGCGACGAGTTCACCCAGGATGGCGGCGGTGCGATCGGTCGCGGGAGGGATCCACGCCGGCTCGGCGTCCAGCCAGGCCCGCACACAGCCCCAGGCCTGTCCGGCGGACAGCGGCTCGGCATAGATGCGAGGGTTGGTGCCGATACGCAGGAACGCGCCGAGAGACTGCCATGGGATCCCCACGCGCCGGCTGCCGCGCAGCGCCGCCGGCGCGCCGGTCACGCGCTGGTCTCGCGATCAGGGGGCGTACTCGTAGACGGTATTGACCCTGCTGGCGGGGATGTCGGTGGCATCGAGGTGCTCGATCACCGCGATCGTCGGCACACCGCAATCGCCGAAGCCGTCGCAGTTGATGTCGCCGATGACCCCGCCGTAGCCGGCCACCGCATCGAGGTGCCGACGCAGCGCGGCGCGGTCGATGCGCAACCCGCCGTAGACCGCCTCAGAGGACGCCTCGATGGCCTCGAGCAGCAGCGTGGTCGCATCGTAGGCGTGACCCCAGAACGCCGAGTTGGGCGGCGCGCCGTAGGAGTCCTCGTAGTCGGCGAGAATCCTGGTGGCGCTGCGCCCGGTGCTCTGGTTGCGGTTGTCGCCGAAGTCGATGGCCGGGCCCGAGAAGAACAGCCCCTCGGTCTCGGGCTGCATCATGAAGTCGTCAGCCAGCAGTCCGTCCGCCGTGATCAACAGAACGTCCTCCATGCCCGCCACATCCGGCGCCTGCTGGACGATGCTCTCACCCACCGCCTGCGACACGGGCAGGAACAGCGCCTCCGGCGACCCGAGGGCGATGCCGGCCAGCGCCGGGGCCATGTCGGTCTCGGCGCTGCCGACCTCCCTGAGGGTGGTGATCTCGCCACCGAGGCGCTCGAACGCACTCGCGAACGCCTCGGCGAGGCTCCGCGTGTACACGTCGCCGACGTGGACCGCCGCCGCGGTTCCGATGCCATGCTCGCGGCGCAGGAAGTGCGCCACGGCCTCACCCTGGTGGAGATCGTTGTGCGCGGTGCGGTAGTAGCCGGAGTGGTGGTGCTCGCTCGGGTTCCCGGCCAGGTCGGAGGTCAGAGTTGGCGAGGTGTTACTCGGCGAGATCAGCACCATTCCCGCGCCGGTGAGCAAGGGTGCGGCCTCGACCGCCGCCACCGAACACGACGTGCCGATCACGCCGACCACATCGCGGTCGGAAATGATCGTCTCCGCCGCCCCGCGGCCGCCGTCGGGCGAGCAGCGATCATTCAGCGCAACCCCGACGTGGACGTCGAACCCCGCGATCGGTCCGTAGTGCTCGACGGCGAGGCGCACCGTCCGCAGGTTGGCGTGCCCGCTGCCCCCCTCGCTGCTGATGTAGAGCAGAGCCCGGATCTGGATCGCCTCACCCTCCGACACGAGCACGGTGCCCAGCGAGCGGTCCACAGCCGGGTCCGCGTCGTCGCTGCATGCCATCACCGTCAGAGCCAGCAAAGCCAGGACACACGATCCCGCTACTCGCCATCGCCGGCGGACCGTCGTTCTCGCCACTTTGCGCATCGGTTCCTCCTGAACAGGCCGCCACTGCACATGCCGGCGTACGCCGCGTTGTGCACCTGCTCACGGGAGCCTAGAGAGAGTGACAGCCCCTACCGGGTAATTCGAGCCACTTCCGAAATACAAGCCATGGTCCTGCTCAACTGGCGCGACGCCATTCGGGGCGCCGGAGTTGGTTGCTCGAACGCCGGTTCAGTCAGGCGGAGGCTCGGGCCAGGAGGCGACGAGGGGATGATCCTCGTTGAGGGCCTCCAGTCCCTTGGCGCCGCCCGGGGCACCCAGGCCGGTCAGGCTGAAGAAGCCGGCGTTCGCCTCGGTGAACGCCTTGAAGTCGGCGGGTAAGAACGCCTCGGGGTAGATGGCCTCGACGGGGCAGGCCGGCTCACAGGCACCGCAGTCGATGCATTCGTCGGGCTGGATGTAGAGCATCCGCCCACCCACGTAGATGCAGTCCACCGGGCACTCGGCCACGCAGGAGGCGTCCTTGATGTCGATGCAGGGCGGGCCGATCACGTAGGTCACGGTGCCTCCCGGTAGCCGGGGTGGCGCCCGTAGACCCGCTCCAGCATGTCCAGATACTCGGGTTCGCCGGCCACCGAGATCGGGTCGGGCTGCTGGCCGGGATAGCCGATGAGTGCTCGCACCTCCCGACTGAGGTAGTAGGCGCCGACAACTGCTGTCGACAGCACAGAGAAGTCATTGGGGCGCCGGCTGGCGAGCTGTCGCACTGATTCCGCGGGAGGATCGTCGGCGAACTCGTCCAGCAGCGCTCCGAGCGGTGCCCGCAGGACCGGTGCCGCTTCGAGGCAGCGGTCGATGAGCTCGCCCGAGACGTCCACCGCCGACGCGGCCGGCATGCCGCGCCCCTCGGCGATGAGCACGTCGGCCAGACGTGCCAGCACCGCCCGCTGCGATCCTGAAAGGCTCGCAGCACTCACAGCGGGACCTCCTGGGCGGCCCTCGTCTCGATCATGTGCTCGCTGACGCGCAGCGCGTTGGCCATGATCGTGGCAGTGGGGTTGGCCGACCCGCCGGTCACGAAGACGCCGCCGTCGATCACGTAGAGGTTGGCCACGTCGTGCGCTCGGCACCAGCGGTCCACCACCGAGGTTGCGGGGTCGTCGCCCATACGCGTGGTCCCGAGCACGTGGCCGACGCCGGTGGGCCAGAGGTCGCGCACCATCGTCGTCCTCGCTCCGGCCGCCTCCGCGGCCTCGACGGCGCGCGCCCCGTTGTAGTCGAGCATGCGCTGCGTGTTCACCGAGGCGCGGTACTCGATCCGGGCCGCCGGAAGCCCCGAGGAGTCGCAGACGTCCGGATCCAGGAGCACCCGGTTGTGCTCCTCCGGGAGGTCCTCCGCCTGGATGCCCCAGGTGAAGGCGTGTCCGAAGATCTCCGCGGCGGCCCGATGGAATTCCTCCCCCCAGATCGCGTCGAATCCCCGGTGGGCGTGGGCCTCGTGATATTCCGACACCGCGAACATCGGTCCGCCGTGGGGCATGACCATCCACTTCGCGCCGCGGACGAAGTCCCGGTCCGGATGGGTCTCGGCGAACTCCAGGGAGTAGATGTTCTGCCCCCAGGGTCCCTGCCAACTCTCGAGCGGCTCGGGTAGGACGGCGGTCACGGTTCGGTACGGGTGCTGCATCAGGCGGCGACCGACCAGCCCTGAGGAGTTGGCCAGTCCGTCGGGGAAGCGGGCCGAGGTGGACAGCAGCAGCAGGCGCGCGCTGCCAACGGCGTTGGCGGCCAGCATCACCACTTGCGCCCGCTGTAGCCGCTCGGTGCCGTCGCTGTCCAGGTAGACGGCGCCGATGGCGCGACCTCGCGGGTCGAGGGGGATCTCTGCCACGCGGGCCCCGGTCAGGAGGCGGCCACCCGCTGCCAGCGTTGCCGGCCAGTGGGTGAGCGAGGGCGTGGCCTTGGCGTTCTCGGGGCAGCCCGTCATGCAGGTGCCGCGCCGCTGGCAGGCCTGCAGCGCCCTGTGGGCCAGGGAGGCGATGGCGTTGGCGCCGGGCCACCAGTGCCAACCGAGTCGGTCCATGCCTCGTGCCGCCGCCATGCCGACCTTGCCGATGGGCACCGGTGGGTTGGGATACGCCTCGAACTCGGGCAGCGCCGGATCGCCCGCCAGGCCCGACACCGACATGTCGTGCGCCACGGTGGCGTAGGGCCCCGCCAGGTCGGCCCAGCCGATGGGCCAGTCGTCGGCCACACCGTCGAGCGACCGCACCCGGAAGTCCGAGGCCAGCATCGGCTGCCACATCGCCGCCCACTGCACCAGTCCCCCGCCGACCGCGTTGCACATGACGGGACGGATGTCCGCCTCCCCGGTGAGCGGGTAGTCGGCCGGGTTGCGACGGGCGTTGGGGTCGGGATTCCAGCGCTGCACCCAGGCCAGTTCCGCCTCGGGCGTGGCGCTCATGTAGTCCGCTGTGTGCACCCAGTCCCCCTGCTCCAGGCACACCACCTTGTACCCGGCGCCGGCGAGGGTGGCCGCGGCCACCGACCCGGAGGCGCCGGAGCCGACGATCAGGACGTCGGCGACGGAGTTCTCGCCGGAGTCGGAACCAGCCCGCTGCACAAGGTCCGCGCGAGTCCCCGTCATGGGCTCAGGCCTGCCTCCGCAATGTCAGCATATTGAAATACTATATTTTAGTGAAGGAGGCTGTGATGCACCCGATCGCACACGACAGTGACATCCTGCGCTGGCACGCGTCGGGTGCCGCCGCGCCGGCGGCCGGATCGGAACGGCCCCCGCTCACGGTGCAGGCCGTCGGCAACGAGATCAAACGGCTGCGGAAGCTGCGGGGCCGAACGCTCGAGCAACTCGCCTCCCAGGCGGGCGTCAGCGCCGGGCTGCTCTCGCAGGTGGAACGCGGCCAGGGCAACCCGTCGTTCAACACGCTCGTGCAGGTGGCGCACGCACTGGGCATCCCCGTGGCCCGGCTGATGGCCGGCGAGCAACTCTCGTCACCGGTGGTACGGCGCGACGAGCGACGGCGCCTGAACCTGGGCTCCAACGATCATCTGGTCCTCATGGAGTTGCTCACGGCACGCCTCGACAGCGCTCTTGAGGCCATCCGCATCGTGGCCGAGCCGGGCTACTCCACTGAGGACACCCCGTTCGTGCACGACGGCGAGGAGTTCGGCATCGTGCTGGAGGGCACGCACGCGGTGAACGTGGGTGGCGTGCACTACGTGCTGGAGGCGGGAGACTCGATCTCCTACAGCTCGACGATCCCCCACTGGTACGAGAACCCGGGTGAGGTCACGTCGGTGTCACTGTGGGTCGTCACCCCACCGAGCTTCTGAGAATGGGCGCTATCACGCGACCCGCAGCGGACGCCCCCGTCGTGGCCCACAGCGACGTGGTGGTGGTGGGCGGCGGACCGGCCGGTCTGGCCGCCGCGGCGGCGGCCGCCCGCAACGGGGCGAGCGTCACCCTGCTTGAGCGCTACGCCTACCTGGGCGGTCTGGCGGCGGGCGGCATGGTGCTGGTGCTCGACGACTTCGCCGACGGGGCCGAGGAGATCACCGTGGCCGGCGTCGCCCAGGAGATGGTCGAGCGACTGGAAGTCTTGGGGCTGGCGGTGTACCCCCCACCCGAGGACCGCATACTGAGCGCCGAGATGTGGCGGCGCTGGTCGCGCTGGGGGCTGTTCGACCTGTACGCCAAGGGGCCGCAGAAGTCCATCGTCTACGCCGTGGCCTTCGATCCCGACGGCTGGAAGCGGGTCTCCAACGACCTGGCGGAGGAGGCGGGCATCAACGTGCGCCTGCACTCCTGGTACTCGGCGCCGATCATGGAGGGCGACACCATCGCCGGCGTGATCAGCGAGACGAAGACCGGGCCGCAGGCCGTCCTGGGCGATGTGGTCATCGACGCAAGCGGCGACGGCGACGTGGCGGCGAGCGCCGGGGCACCGTTCGTAGAGGGCTCGTACATGGTGACGACCGTCTTCCGTCTGGGCAACGTGGACACCGAGACGGCGGAGCGTTTCGAGCAGGAGCAGCCCGCCGAGTGCCACGCCGTGAACCGGGCGACGCGACGCATCCTCGGCGGCTCCTGGGCGCTGTGGTGGCTGAAGACGCCGCTGCCGGGCGTCGTGTGGTGCAATTGCCCGCACATGACCGGCTATAGCGGCCTGAGCGTGGAGGACCTCACCACCGCCGACCGCGAGGGCCGCAAGAAGATCGCCGCCACGGTGGACTACGTACGCCGGCACTACCCCGGCTTCGAGAACGCTGTGGTACTCGACGTGGCACCGCAGATCGGCGTGCGCCAGTCCCGTCTCATCGAGGGCGAATACGTGGTGACCAAGGACGACGTGGTCAACCGGGCACACTTCGCCGACAGTGTGGCCCGGGGACGCGGCTACTACACCCCCTACCGAGCCATGCTGCCGCGAGGCGTGGAGCAACTGCTGGTGGCCGGCCGCCACTATTCGGTCACCCCCGAGGCCCAGAAGCTCTCAAGAGAGATCCCGCCGTGCATGGCGATGGGCGAGGCGGCCGGCGTGGCTGCTGTCGAGGCCCTCGACAGCAGCGTGACTGTGCGCAAGGCCGACGTGGGCGCAATCCAGCGCCGTCTGCGCGCGCAGGGAGCCGACCCCGGCGACGTGCCGTCGCCCCGGGCGCGCCTGGCCGGCGGCGAGGTCACGGGCGCGTGAGCGCCGCCGACCAGCCCCTCTCCGGGATCAGGATCCTGGACTTCTCCCAGATCATGATGGGACCGGTGGCTACCCAGTTACTGGCAGACCACGGCGCCGACGTACTGAAGATCGAACGCCCGGGCACGGGAGACATCTTCCGCCACGCCCTCGTGGATCCCGACGGCACCCAGCACCCCGCCTTCGGGGCCGTGAACCGCAACAAGCGCAGCCTGGTGATTGATGTGCGGGTGCCCGAGGGCCTGGAGTTGATCGACGATCTCGTGCGGGTGGCCGACGTGGTGGTGAACAACTACCGGCCGGGTGTCATGGAGCGCCTCGGGCTGGGCTACGAGCGGCTGGCCGGCCTGAACCCGCGCATCGTCTGGGCGCAGGGCACCGGCTTCGGCACCGAGGGGGCCTACGTACGCAAGGGCGGCCAGGACATCCTGGCCCAGGCGCTGACAGGGGCGATGTCGCACAAGGCCGACGACGACCATCCCACCGCCATCTACCCCATCTCGCTCGCCGACTACACCGCCGGGATGAACATGGTGCAGGGCATCCTCATGGCCCTGATCCAGCGGGAGCGGACCGGGCGAGGCCAGCGGGTGGAGGTCTCGCTGTACGACTCACTGCTGGCGATGCAGATTCTCGAGGCCACGATGGCGCTGATGGATCGAGACACCCTCAACTGGGCGCGGATGCCGCTGGTGGGCACGTTCGCCACTACCGACGGCGAGATCGTGCTGGTCGGTGCCTTCAAGCCGAACCCGCTGCGCGACATCTGCGCTGCCCTGGGCCTCGAGGACCTCTCGGAGCACCCCGACTTCTCGAGCATGGAGGCGCAGGCCACCAACAAGGGGCGCCTGCAGGACCTCCTGACCGAGGCCATCGGGCGCTTCAGCACCGCCGAGGCGATCGAGCGGCTGGAGGCGGAGGACGTGCTCTGTGCCCCTGTGCGGACCCTCGGCGAGGCCCTGGAGGATCCGCACACCGCTCCCATGATCACCGAGATGGCCCGCAACGGGCGGGAGCCGCTGCGGTCGGTGGCGTCACCGGTGCACCTGCCGGACACGCCGCCCGCGCCGCACCGCCCGCCGCCCGGCCTCGGAGAGGGCGCCGCCGAGGCGCTGGCGGACTACGGCATCGCATCCGAGCGCATCGCGGCGCTCACGGCAGCAGGAGTCCTGGCATGAGCATCGATCTCGACGTCGGCGACCATGTCGCCCGGGTCACCATCAACCGCCCGGAGCGCCTCAACGCCATCGACGAGGCCCACCAGGAGGACTTGCGGCGCGCCTGGGAGGAGATCGAAGCTGATCGTTCGGTGCGGGCGGTGGTGCTGACCGGCGCCGGCGACCGGGCGTTCTGCGCCGGCGATGACATGCGCGCCGAGGGCCGCACCGGAATGGACTACTGGCTGGAGGCCCGCCCCGACGGCTTCGGCCACCTGACGCTGCGGGAGACCCTCGACGTGCCGGTGCTGGGGCGGGTCAACGGCTACGCCCTCGGCGGCGGCCTGGAGTTGGTGGTCGGCTGCGACCTGGCGGTGGCCTCGGAGAACGCCGAGATGGGCTTCGTGGAGCCCCGGCTGGGGCGCCTGCCCCTCGACGGCGGGATCGTCTCGCTGGCACGCCACCTGCCAGCCAAGTGGGCCATGGAGGTCCTGCTGACCGGTCGCCGATTCACTGCCGCCGAGGCACTGTCGCTGGGGCTGGTGAACGAGGTGGTCCCCGCCGCCGACCTCGACGCCGCCGTGGACCGCTGGCTGGAGAATCTGCTGGCGTGCGCCCCGCTCTCGCTGCGGGCAATCAAGCAGATCGTCCGCCGCACCGCCCACATGACCGCCGCCGACGCCCGTATGGCCAACCTGCCGGCGCTGGTCGAGGTGCTGAACTCCACCGACGGCAACGAAGGAGTTCGGGCATTCACCGAGAAGCGTGCCCCGGTCTGGGAGGGCCAATAGGCCCGGACTCCCCGGCATGCCGTGAGGACTACGATGCGGCCGCACCAGGGACTCGGAGACTGTCGTGCCCGCACCAGCACCGCCTTGTGCGGGCTCACGATCGACTTCGATGAATTGAAAATCTGTACTATCGTGAAAGCACTGCGCCGAACAGGGAGGATCCAATGAGACATCGACGCATCTTCATGGCCGTTCTGATGGCTGTCGCTCTGGTGGCGGCCGCCTGCGGCGGTGACGACGACGGGACGACCGCCGCGCCGCCACCTGCACCGGCACCCGAACCCGCACCCGCACCCGAGCCGGCACCGGAACCGCCTCCGCCGCCGGAGCCCGCCCCTGCACCCGAACCCGCGCCCGAGCCGGCACCGGAACCGCCTCCGCCGCCGGAGCCCGCGCCCGAGCCGGACGAGCCGCTCACGGTCGCCCTCGTGGCAAACCAGCGAGCCGGTGACCTGGGACCCATCGACGACCTCGTGAGAGGACTGGGACTGGTGGAGGCCGACTTCGGCGCCGAAACCACCTTCATCGAGGCGACGGACCCGTCGACCTTCGAGACGATCCTGCGCAACCTCGCCAACCAGGGCACCGACATCATCGCCGTGACGTTCCCGCCCATGCAGGAGGTCGTCACCCTGGTGGCACCCGACTTCCCCGACACCCGCTGGATCCACATCTTCGGGTTCGAGGGCGGCATCGACAACCTGGTCTCCATCGGGTTCGACTACTACAAGGGCACCTATCTGGCCGGCATCCTTGCCGGAGCGCTGAACACCACCGGCAAGGTCGGTTTCGTGGGCGGCGTCTCGATCCCGCCGCTGAACGCCGACTACAACGCCTTCGTGGCAGCGGCGCAGACCAAGGACGCCAGCATCACCGGTGAGGCCGCCTTCGCCGACTCCTTCGAGGATCCCGCCAAGGGACGCGAGCTGGGTGCGGCGCTGTACGACGGCGGCGTGGACATCATCATGACCGACGCCGCGGCCACCGACCTCGGCGTCATCCAGGCCGCCGAGGAGAAGGGCGGCTACGTGATCGGCGGCTCGGTGAACTACTTCGACAGCCCGAACGTGATCGCCAGCGTCCTGCTGTACTGGGCTGAGATTCTCCACGGCCAGGTGGCGCACGCAATCAGCGACGACTACACGCCCGGCTACGTCGGCGCCGGCGTGGCCGAGGGCGGCGTGGACCTCGTCGTCAGCCCGAACTTCCTCGAGAACGGCCCGGCCGAGATGGTGGACATCATCAACGCCACGCTCGGCGAGGTCGACGAGGCACGCTCGGCCATCAAGGACGGGTCGCTGGAGGTCCCCTTCAACCCCGAACTCTGAGAGAACTAATCTCCAACCGATGACGGCGCCGAGCGGACCGGCTCCCGCCGGGGTCCCGGCGGTTCGCTGCCGGTCGCTCGGCGTCTCCTTCGGCGCCGTCCGGGCGCTGCACGACGTCAGCCTGGAGTTGGCGCCCGGGCGCATCCACGCCCTCGTGGGCCAGAACGGCGCAGGCAAGACCACCCTGGCCAAGGTGCTGGGTGGGCTGCAGGTGCCAGACGCCGGCGACGTCCGGATCGCCGGGCGGGACATCCCGCCGGGCGACGTGCGAGCCGCGAAGGCCGCCGGTCTGGCGATGGTGCACCAGCACTTCTCGCTCCCGCCCTCGTTCACCGTGGCGGAGGCTCTCGAACTGACCGCCGCCCGGCCGGGGGGCCGCGCCGTCTACCGCCGCGGCGACCTCCAGCGGCGCTGGCAGGAGGACGTGGCCGAGATCGGCGGAACGGCCGCGCTCTCGACGCGCATCCGCGACCTGCCCGTCGAGGCCCGCCAGTCCTTGGAGATCGTCCGAGCGCTGGCGACCGAGGCGAGGCTGCTGCTGCTGGACGAGCCCACCGCCCTGCTGACGCCGGTCGCCATCGACTCCCTCTTCGAGCGGCTGCGGAGCCTGCGCGACGGCGGCGTCACGATTCTCGTCGTCCTGCACAAGCTCCGAGAGGTGGCGGCCGTGGCCGACACGGTGAGCGTGCTGCGCGACGGTGAGTTGGTGCTGGGCCCCGCGGAGATGTCGGAGGTGTCCCAGGGCCGTCTCAGCGACGCCATCGTGGGTCCGGGAGGCCACGCCGACAGCGCCGTCGGCGTTCGGGCCGCGGCGCACGAGTCCACCGAGACGCTCCTCGAGTTGGCGGGCACCTCCAGCAGCGAGTCGGCCTTCGAACCGGGACTCACCGCGGTCGACCTCCGGGTGGAGGCCGGCGAGATCGTAGGGATCGCCGGAGTGGAGGGGAACGGGCAACGCAGTCTCGTCTCGGTGATCGCGGGCCTCACACCGGTCACCGAGGGCACTGTCCGCATCGGCGGCGACGAGGTGACCGCGGCCGCTCCGGCCCGGCGACGGCTGCGGGGCCTGAGACTGGTGCCCTTCGACCGCAACGCCGAAGGCATCAGCCGGAGCGCGCCGCTGTGGCTGAACCAGTCGGCGCTGCGCCTGCTGGGGCGGCGCCGGGGACGCTCCCCGCTGATCTCGCTGCGGCAGTACAAGCGGCAGGCGAGCGAGGCGATGGACCTCTGGCGGGTCCGCTACGACACGGCCACCCAACCCGCCGAGAGCCTTTCGGGCGGCAACGTGCAGCGCCTCATCCTGTCCCGGGAACTGGCCGACGGCGTGGAGGTGCTGGTGGCCGCCCAACCCACCCGCGGCCTGGACTTCGCCGCCACCGAGTTCGTACGTCGCTCGCTGCGGGGGCTGCGGGAGGCCGGCGCCGGCGTGCTGCTGGTCTCATCGGATCTCGACGAGCTGTTCGAGTTGTCGGACCGGCTGCTGGTGATGTACGGCGGGCGGATCGTGGCCGAGTTCGACGGACCCTACGACCGGCGGGCGGTCGGTGACGCCATGACGGGGGCCGTGCGATGACGAGCGGGTTGCGGCGCGCGGTGTGGACCGTGGTCCTGGTCGTGGTGTCGTTCCTGATCACCGCACTGATCCTGCGGGTCAGCGGCTACAGCGTGGGGGACGTCTTCTCGGGGATCATCCAGGGCGCCATCACCGCCACGGGGGCGTCCACCTCGTCGATCCGCTGGGCGATCCCGCTGCTGCTGATCGCCCTCGGCGTGGTGGTCGGCTTCCGCGCCGGGTTCTTCAACATCGGGGGCCAGGGGCAGTTCTACATGGGCGCCTGCTCGGCCCTGGCCATCTCGCTGGGTTGGCGCGAGGGCCCGGCCGGGCTGGTGATCCTCTGCGGGACGCTGGCGGCGATGCTCGCCGGAGTGCTGTGGTCGCTGTTCCCGGGTTGGCTGCGGGTGCGTTTCGGGACCGACGAGGTGCTCACGACCCTCATGATGAGCTTCATCGGCGCGCTGGTGCTGCAGTACCTCACCGCCGGGCCGATGCGCAACCCGCAGGGCACCGGCCAGACCGCCGCCAGCGAGCGAATCCCCGAGGCTTTCCGCCTCACCGGCGGCTCGGGAGTGTCGCTCACCGTGCTGCTGTTGGTGGCGGGCGTCACGGTGCTCGTCTGGCTGGTGCTGGAGCGCACCCGGTTCGGGCTCACCATGACGCTGGTGGGGCGCAACGCCACGATGGCCCGCTGGCAGGGAATCAACGTGCGGCGCGTGGGTCTGGGCGCCTTCGCCCTGTCGGGAGCGCTGGCCGGGCTGGCCGGCGCCGTGGAGCTGTACGGCCCGGCGGCACGGCTGGTCACTGGGTTCTCGCCCGAGGTGGGGTTCACCGCCGTCGTCGTGGCACTCGTCGGCCTGTTGAACGTGTGGGGCACCGTGGTGGCCGCCATCTTCTTCGGCGGTCTGCAGGCGGCCATCCTGTTCCTGCCCATCGTGACCGACCTGCCGCCGCCCGCCCTGGTGCTGCTGCACGGCATGGTGGCGTTCCTGGTCACCATCAAGTTCCGGGCCGTGCGACGGCGCCGGGCCGCCCAGACCGAGGCGACGGCAGGCTGATGGAACAGATCCTGGCCACCACGCTGCGCTCGGCCGCCCCGCTGGTGCTGGTCGCCATGGCCGGCGTGTTCGCCTTCCGCGCCGGCATCTTCCACCTGGGACTGGAAGGACTGATGATCGCCGGCGCCTTCGCCACCGTGGCCGTTGGCGACACGACCGGCTCGGTGGAACTCGGCGTCCTGGCCGCCATCGGCGTGTGCCTGCTGCTCTCGGCGTTGTACTGGTGGGTGATCGGCCCCCTGGGTGCCAACGTCATCATCGCGGGATTGGGGCTCACGTCCATCGGCTTAGGAGGTACGGCCTACGCCTTGGGGGCCATCTTCGACGTGCGCGGTTCACTGTTCACCGACGTGGTACTGCCGCGTCCGGTCCGCAACATCACCGAGGGAGCGGGCGTGATCGTCGCCGAGCACTCCATCTTCGTGTGGATCACACCGCTGATCGTGCTGGCCGCCTGGGTGGTGCTGCGGCGAAGCCGCTTCGGGCTGCGCCTGGCAGCGGTCGGCGAGTACCCGTTCGCGGCCCGCTCAGCAGGCGTGAACCCGTCGATGGTGCGGCTGCAGGCAATCCTCATCGCCGGCGCCCTGTGTGCCCTCGGCGGTGCCGAGCTGTCGGTGGGAGCGCTGCGCAACTTCACCGAGAACATGACCAACGGGCGAGGCTTCATCGCCTTCGTGGCAGTCATCTTCGGGGCCTGGCACCCCATCGGCGCCGCTTTCGCCGGATTGTTCTTCGGCTTCGCCGAGGCCATCGGCATCCAGTCGCAGATCAACATCACCGAGCGGGTGCCGCGGGAGTTCGTGCTGATGATCCCCTTCGTGCTCACCATCTTCGCCGTGTGGCTGGGCGGCCTGTGGCGCCGCCGCTCCCTGGAGGCCGAGGCAGGCTACGCGGAGCTTCGAGAACCCGACTTCTGACAGCGCGGCTTTCTGGCCGTTGGGCCCTCCGTCCCGCGCGGGCACCGTTCGCGGGGCCGACCGATTCGAGTCGACGAATAGCATCACTCCGGTATGGACGTGACGGCTTGTCAGGAGCCCGGTCCGGCGATCCTGGACCTCTGGCATCCCGTGGCGATCCTCGACGACCTCCGAGCCGGCGAGTCCACACGGACCCAGTTGCTCGACAGGGACGTCGCCGTCGGCCTGGACGATGACGGCGCGCCGGTGGCGCGGCTGATCACCGGGGAACAGTACGTCGCGGGGACGCCTCCCGATCCGCTGCCGACGATCGCCGCCTACCGCTTCGCCTGGACCAGCCTGGGAACCCCACCCGATGAGATATTCGCGATCCCGGAGTGCGACGAACCCGACCGGCGCAACCTCGCCACCTTCTCCGTCGGGGTGAACACCTCGGCTCCCCGCGCCGTCGAGAACTTCTTGGACCTGGGCCACTTCCCCTACGTGCACGCGGGGATCCTCGGCCAGGTGCCCCGCACCGAAGTGGCCGACTACCGGGTGGAGATTGACCCCGAGACGAACGAACTATGGGCCCGCGACTGCGAGTTCTTCCAGCCGCAGGCGGCCGCCGCATCCACGGACGGCCAGATGTCGCAGTACACGTACCGGGTGCCGCATCCCTACTGCGTGATGCTCTACAAGTCGTGTCCGACCGACGAGTCCAGATTCGATGTCATCGCGCTGTTCTGCCAGGCGCTGTCGGCCGATCGGGTGCTGTTCCACACCTTCATGAGCGTCATCGACGACGTGAGCAGCGATGCGCAGATCCGGGCGTTCCAGACACTCGTCTCCGCCCAGGACAAGCCAATCCTCGAGAACCAGACCCCCCGCCTGCTCCCCCTCGAGGCGGGCGACGAGGCATCGGTGCGGTCCGACCGGGCCTCGGTGGCCTACAGGCGCTGGCTTGGGGACCGCGGTGTCGACTACGGCGTGATCCCCGCGGGGACCATCGATGACGGCTCCTGACCCCGCCTCGCTGCTCCACCCCGTCGCCGCCGGCGCCGACTTGGTGCCGCGCCACGTGGTCAGAAGCCGGCTGTTCGGCCGGCCACTGGCCA
>JAPPDX010000095.1 GCA_028824415.1 bacterium
GGCCGTCGGCGGATCGTCTGGCGAAATCGATCCGGCGCCGCCCCCCGGCGTCCCCTCCCTCCTGGGTCATCGGCAAGCGAGGGTGGGGGTCGGGGGGTCGGCCTGCCACGCCTTTGGCCTGCCATGAAGGAGCAGAGCGACACCCCCACCCCCGCCCGGGTCCCGGCTGAAGGGGCGAGCGGCCACCTCGGGCGTTTCGGCGCGTGCTCAGTCGTCGAGGGGGAGGTTCAGCGGTGTTTCCGGCTTGTCGAGTTCGATGGTGACCTTGTGGAGGTTGCCGGTGAAGGGGAATGGGGACTCGTAGGAGTTCGAGACGGGGCTCAGGGCGTTGCGGGCCACGTCCATGCCGCTGAGGGCCAGGAACGCCAGCGTGCGCGGTATTTCGAACCAGTCGCCGTGTTGGCCGTTGGCGCCGAGGCGGGCGCTTGCGGAGCGATCGGCGTTGATCTGCATCTCGAAAGTTGCGGTCACCTCGTCGACGGAGGGCAGCGGCAAGGAGGCCGCGGTGACGTCGCCGGCGGCGTTGTATTCGTAGTGGAGGGCGCCGCCGGCGGCCCACAGGACGAAGCCTGACTGCACGTTGCCGAAGCTGACGATGACACCGCTCTTGTGGCCGGACATCTCGGCGGTGATGCGGTGATCGGAGTGGCCGACGGGCGGCGCGGCGCTGGGTTCGATGTGGGAGACCGGGGGGTAGTACTCGAAGACGGCGCGGGTCTGGGGGGTGCCGGGCGGCGGCGGGGCGGCGAACAGCTCCCGGGAGCGGTCGTCGAGCGGCAGCACGTCGTAGCGGCCCGCCTCCATCCACCACAGCTCGGTCAGCTCGCGGAGCTTGTCCGGGTGGACCGCCGCCAGATCATTGGACTCCGAGAAGTCCTCGTCGAGGTGGTAGAGCTCCCACTCGCGTTCGCTGTAGTCGCTGCCGGGGTCGTGGTGGGTCACCACCTTCCAGCCGTCGGCCCACAGGCCGCGGTTGCCGAACATCTCGAAGTACTGGCTGCGGCCGGGTGCCGGGGCGTCGGGATCCTCGAAGGTGTAGGCGAGGCTGCGGCCGTGGATCGGCATCTGGGGCACGCCCCGGTACGTCTCGGGGGGTACCACGCCGGCAACCTCGTAGATCGTCGGGGCGATGTCGATGATGTGGCCGAACTGGGGAAGGATCGCCCCCGGCCGCGCCAGCCGGCCCGGCCATGACACGATCAGCGGATCGCGCACGCCGCCGCCGTGCGTGTGGTACTTGTACCAGCGCCCCGGCGTGTTGGAGGCCTGCGCCCACCCTGTTGCGTAGTGACTGTCGGCGAGCGGGCCGCCGATGTCGTCGAGGGCGCCGAGGGTGCGCTCGAAGTCCTCGGCCATGTCGTTGAAGAACCGGATGGCGCTGAACATCCCCAGCCGGCCTCCCTCCATGGCGGCACCGTTGTCGGAGGTCACGACGACCAGCGTGTCCTCCCAGCGCCCGCAGGTGCGGAGAAACCCGAAGAGGCGGCCCAGGGCGGCGTCGGTGTGCTCGATGAAAGCCGCGTAGGCCTCGGCCATACGCGCCGCCACCCGCTGCTCGGCGGGGTCGAGCGACGTCCACGGCGGCACGTCGGGGTTGCCCGGCGGCAGCTTGGTGCCGGCGGGGATCACGCCGGAGGCGAGCTGGCGCTCGTAGCGGCCGAGGCGGATGGCCTCCCAGCCGGCGTCGTAGCGGCCCTGCACGGCCTCCATGCGCTCCGCCGGGGCGTGGTGCGGGAAGTGGGCGGCGCCCAGCGGGACGTAGCAGAAGAACGGGCTGTCCGGGCGGTGGGCGATGTGGTCGGCGATGTAGCCGATGGCCCGGTCCATGAGATCGTCGGTGAGGTGGTAGCCGTCGGTGGGCCTCCCCGGCGGGTCGATGGCGTGGTTGTCCCGGAACAGTTCCGGGTGGTAGTGGTCGGTGGCGCCGTTCATGAAGCCGTAGAACTGGTTGAAGCCCCGCCCCAGGGGCCACTCCTCGTACGGGCCGGCGCCGGTGACCTGCCGCATCGGCGCCACGTGCCACTTGCCGACGGCGAACGTGTTCCAGCCGGCGTCGCGCAGCACCTCGGAGAGCAGGGCGGCGCGGCGGCTGATGCGGCCCCGGCCGCTGGGCCAGCCGGAGTCGATGTTGGACAGCATGCGCATCCCGACGGCGTGGTGGTTGCGGCCGGTCAGCAGGCAGGCCCGCGACGGTGAGCACAGCGTGGTGGTGTGGAAGTTGTTGTAGAGGTGGCCGCCGGCGGCCAGGGCGTCCAGGTGCGGGGTGCGAACCTCCGAGCCGTAACAGCCGAGGTCGGCGAAGCCCAGGTCGTCGAACAGCACGATCACCACGTTGGGGCCGCCGGGCGCCTGCGGTTGCGGATACCAGGGCTCGCTGTCGCGGTGGGTGCGCCCGAGGCGTCCGGGAAAGCTCCCGGTGGTGTCGTCGCTCATGCGGTGGGCCTCCGTGGCGGATCGGCGGACGGTCGGGGCGTGGTGGGCTGGGTGGGCGGCGGGCACAGACGACAGGGGCTCAGTAGCTGCCGACCCCGGTGAGGTAGCGGCGCAGCACGGTGTTCCCCAGCAGCTTCCAGAGCCGGTCGCAGGTGAAGCCCAGCACCCCGAAGCAGAAGATGCCCACGAACATGAAGTCGGTGCGGAAGAAGGTCCGGGAGTTCCAGATCAGGAAGCCGATTCCCTCCTGGGCGGCGATCGCCTCAGCCGCCACGATCACCAGGAAGGCGTTGGCCAGCGCCAGTCGCATCCCCACGAAGATGGACGGGAACGTGGCCGGCAGCGCCACCTTCAGGAACACGTCGCGGCGGTTGGCGCCGAGCGTCTGGGCGCTGTTGACCTTGTCGGGATGCACCGAGGAGGCCCCGGTGGCGGTGGTGATCAGCACCACGAACAGCGCCGCGTAGCCCACCAGGTTCACCTTGGAGGTCTCGCCGATGCCGAACCAGAGGATGAACAGCGAGGTGAGCGCCAGAGCGGGCACGAACCGGAAGAAGTGGATGAAGGGATCCAGGGCGGCGCGGGCGAAGCGGGAGACCCCCGCCAGCAGCCCGAGCGGGATGGCGATGCCCGAGCCCAGCAGCCAGCCCTTGAAGACGCGCTCCAGGCTGATGGCGATCGAATCCCACAGCAGTCCGGAGTCGGACAGCTCGGCTGTGCCCGTGGCCACCTTGGCCGGCCCGGGCAGCAGCTGCGGGTTGTAGTTCAACGAGCCGATCTGCCAGATACCGATGGTGATCCCCACCACCAGCGTCGAGATGAGGATCGCCCCCCGCCGACCGCTCAGGCCGGCGCGCCAGCCGCCGCTCGCCGGTTCGGGTGTGGCGCCGGGAGCCGCTGCCGCCGTCGAATCGGTCAGTTCTGCCACGCCCGGGTCACCTCCTCGACGATCTCGGCCTCCACGGCACGGGCGACCGTGGCGAACTCGGGCGAGAACTCGTCGCGCGGGTAGCCGATGTCCACGCTGTGCAGGGAGCGGAAGTCGGAATGCGGGCCGGCGCGCATCACGCCGATGCGCTGGCCCAGCAGCACCGCCTCGCGGATGTCGTGGGTGACGTACACCACGGTGCCGCCCTCGGTCTGCCAGAGGTCGACGACCTGGCGCTGCAGGATGCGGCGGGTCTGGGCGTCGAGGGCGGCGAACGGCTCGTCCATCAGCACGATGTCGGGCTTCACGGCCAGGATCCGGGCGATCTGGACGCGCTGCTTCATGCCGCCCGAGAGTTCGTGGGGCAGCTTGCCGGCCGCACTGGTGAGGCCCACGAGCTGCAGCCAGTGGTCCACGACGGCGGGGTCGTACTCGGTGCCCTTGCGTTTCGCCTGCAGCTTGAGGCCGAAGGCCACGTTCTGGCGCACGGTCAGCCAGTCCAGCAGCGGCCCGTCGACGCTCTGGAACACCATGGCCCGATCGGGCCCGGGGCCGGTGATCGCCGCGCCGCCCGCGGTGACGGTGCCGCCGTTGGGTTCGAGGAACCCCGCCACCAGCCGCAGCAGCGTGGACTTGCCGCAGCCGGACGGCCCGACGATCACGAAGAACTCCCCGGCGGCGATCTCCAGCGACAGGTCTGTGACAACGGGGGGCGAGGCCTTGCCGTAACGCAACTCCACGCCGTTGAAGATCACGGAGCGGCCGCGCGCGCCGTCAGAACGCTCGCCGACCGCTCCGTTCATCGTCGGGGTTGTGTGGGTGCCCGCCCGGGGCCGCCCGCTAGAGGTCGGCCGTGATCGATCCCGGCACGGCCTCCTCCATGGCCCGGAAGTCGATGAACTCCCGGATGTCGAAGTCGGCCGGCAGCACGCCGGAGTCGATCAGGAACTGTGCGATGGCGTCGAAGGAGTCCAGCTGAACCTGCGTGAACTCAACCTTGTAGCGCTGGTTCGGCATGATGTTGGCGAACAACTCCTCGTTGCCCGACACGGCGTCGGCCACGATCTTCGCCGCGGCAGGAGTCTCGTTCTGGATCACCGTATTGGCCTTGTCGTAGGCCCGGACGATGCGCTCGATGATCTCCTGGTTCTCGTTGGCCCACTCCGTGCGGGACACCAGGTAGATGGCAACGGTGTCCAGCACGTTGGAGTCGTCGCCGAGAATCTTCAGGTCGGGATCCTCCTGAGCTTCGAGCGTGCCGTTGAGCCACACCCAGGCGGCCTGGATGTCGTTGGTGCGTAGCGCCCCCACCAGCTCGAACAGCCCCGGCAGCGGGACCAGCTCGACGTCGTCGAGGCTGATGCCGTTCTGCTGGAGGTGGCGGATCGTCACGAAGTGCTCCGAGGTGCCCTGCACGTAGCCGATCGTCTTGCCCACCAGGTCCTGGGGTCCGTTGATCTCGTTGCGGACCGCCAGACTGTGGAATCCCGGCCTCGGGGCAGCGATGGCCGCCACCACCCGCATGTTCTCCTCGGCCGCGGCGGCCAGGTTCAGCACCGCGAAGTCCAGCGCCGGGCCGATGTCGGCCTGGCCGGCGATGACCGCCTGGATGGCCTCGATGCCGGTGCCGTACTGCGACATCGTCACGTCGAGGTTCTCCTCGTCGAAGTAGCCGCGGTCCAATGACACCCACGCCTGGGATCCCAGCAGGAACCCGTCGGCGGCGATGCCCACCGAGAGGGTCTCGGGCTCGTCCTCCCCGCAGGAGGCCGCCACGAGCGCCACAGCCAGGGTGGCCGCCAGCAGGGTGCGCCACGTCTTCTTGAGTCGCATGTTGATCGTCCTTTCTTCAGGTGGTGGCGGCGCTGAGACTAGTGCGCCCGCAGAACACCCGAAACGGACGGTGCGACTGACCGGGCGGGGGACGGCGGTGGCCTCTGAAAGTGGCGCGCCTGCGCTAGCCACCGGCGCCCCCCGCCCTCGGTTGTCGTGCTTGCCCAGGTGGGGGCCGGAGGGCCGCTCGGTGCTCTCGTAGAGTGTCCGGCGTGGAGTTGCGGGATTGGATCCTGGCGGATGTCGCTTCGTTGCGGGGGAAGTTGGCCGGTGGGGTTCTGGGGCTGATTCCTGCGGAGCGGCTGCGGGAGCGGGTCGACGGGGGTGGGATCGCGCCTGTCTACGTGCTGTGGCATCTGGCCCGGCATCAGGACGTGGCCGTGAACGGGGTGCTGCGCGGCGTCGATGCGGTGGTGGACGGCTGGGTGGACCGTCTCGGCATCGGCGAGGACCTGTGGCGGGGGTTGGCCGAGGGTGAGGATGCGGACCTGGTGGACGTGCTGGACCCGGAGGCCGTCGGGGGCTATGCGCTGGCGGTGTGCGATGCCACGGCGGCGTGGCTCGACGAGGGCGGGTTGCCGGCGATGGATGCGCGGCCCGAGACGGCCGGTCCGCTGGCGGCCATCGGCACGCCCACCGACCGGTTCGACTGGCTGTACGCCATGTGGGACGGCAAGCCCACGTCGTGGTTCCTGCAGTGGAGTGCCGTGGGCCACGGCTTCAACCACCTCGGCGAGTTGGTGTCGATCCGAAACCGGATGGGACTGAGCCCCTTCTAGCCCTCCGCATTACCGGAGTTCAACTTGATCCATCCTCTATTTTCCGCCCCCGTGAAGACCAAGGGGCGGTCGGCGGCCCTGTCGACCTTCCGGCTGCTTGGTCTGCTCGCGGTGGTGGCGTTCGCGGCGGCGTGCTCGGGCGGTCCCGGTCCGACACTGGTGGACGAGCGGCCCGACTCGCTCGCTCCGACCTCCACCACGGCCACCACGGGCACCCCGGCCCCCGAACCGCTAACGGTCAAGCCGCCGCCGACGACGACCACGACCGCCGTGCGGGAACCCGGGCCGTTCAGGGGGTGGACGCTGCTGGCCGGCGGGGACGTGCTCATGGACCGCACCGAGCCGGCGGGCATCGATCCCTTCGCGTTCATCCAGCCGTCCCTGGCCTCGGCGGACATCGCCGTCGTGAACGCCGAGATGGCGATCAGCGACCGGGGCACGCCGGTCGACAAGGAGTACGTGTTCCGAGCCCCGCCACAGGCCGCGGCGCGGATGGCCGCCGCCGGGATCGACGTTGTCAGCCTGGCCAACAACCACGCCCGTGACTACGGGGCGGAGGCGCTGCTCGACAGCGTGAACCTGCTGGAAATCGCAGGCGTCGTCCCGCTCGGCGCGGGGGCCGACGACACCGAGGCCTACAGCTACCGGGTGCTGAACGCCGCCGGCGACATGCGCGTCGCGTTCGTGGGGGCGTCCATGGTCGTGCCCTGGACGTTCCCCGCCGAGCCCGACCGGCCGGGCATCGCCTCGGCGCGCCCGACGACCCGGATCGTCGAGAGCGTGCGGGCCGCATCGCAGGCGGCCGACGTCGTGATCGTGGTCATCCACTGGGGCGTCGAGCGGCAGACCTGTCCCACGGCCGAGCAGTTCGACGTCACTCGGGAACTGCTGGACGCCGGCGCCGACGCCATCATCGGCCACCACCCCCACGTGCTGCAGCCCATCGAGTTCGTCGGCGGCAAGCTGGTCGCCTACTCGCTGGGCAACTTCGTCTGGCACCCCCGGTCAGGACTCACCGGCGAGACCGGTGTGCTGCAGATCGACTTCGATGCCGACAGGATCGTCGATTGGACATTCCACCCGCACCTGCTCGACGAGAACGGCGCCCCGCGCCCGGTCGCCTCCGGGGCCCGGTTCGACCGGATCCGCGACATCATCGGCCACGACTGCGCCCGGCACTCGCCGACGACCACGACGGCAGTGCCGACGACCGAGACCGAGGCGCCCGATCCCGACACCACCCCTGAGGCACCCGATCCCGACACCGCCCCGGAGGTGTCCGAACCCGAGACCGCCCCGGAGGTGATCGAACCCGACGACGCCGGCGGTGCGGAGGCCGGCGGAGTCGACGAACCCACGGAGCCTGCGATCCAGGTTCCCGGACTCCGCGACGGCTCCGGCGGGTCGCAAAGCCAGACCGACACGGCACTCGTGGCTGCCCTGGACTCGCTGGCGGCACGCGCCCCGACCGGCGGCTGCCTGGTGGTCCGCCGGGCCGGCGAGACGGTCTTCGCGCGCAACGCCGACGCCATGCTGATCCCGGCATCGCTGCAGAAGCTGCCGCTCGCCGAGGCCGCGCTGGCGATTCTGGGCCCCGGCTACACCTTCACCACCACCGCACTGGCGGAGACCGCGCCGACCGGCGGCGTCCTGGACGGCGATCTGTATCTCGTCGGCGGTGGCGACCCGCTGCTGTCCACCCCGGACTTCGTGGCGATGCTGGCCGACCACCAATCGGCCGGAACCCCGCTGGCCGACCTCGCCACCGACCTCACCCGGGCCGGACTCACCCGCATCAACGGCGGCGTGGTGGCCGTGGCGGACCGCTACGACACCCTGACCACCGTTCCCACGTGGCCGGCCCGGTTCTCCGGCCAGAGTGTTGCCGGGTCCCTCAGCGCCATCAGCGTGAACCAGGGCTGGCGCGCCCCGCCGGGGCTCCTCACCACGTGGGGACTGCCACCCGAACCCCAGCCGTCGCTGCGGGCGGCGGCGATCTTCGACGACCTACTGGAAGCCCGCTCGGTGCGCATTCCCAACTTCCCCCGCGTGGCCGCCGCCGGCGGGGACTACAGCGGGCACGTCGTGCTGGCGACCGTGGAGTCGGCACCGCTGGCGGCCAACCTGCACTACCTGCTCGCCGAGAGCGACAACACCCTCGCCGAGATGCTGCTGAAGGAGATCGGCCTCGTGGCGCGCGGCAGCGGCACCTCGGCCGCCGGCGCCGCGGCGGTACACGGCGTGCTGGCCGGCAGGATCCCCGGACTCGCCGTTCCGGCCGATGGTTCGGGGCTGAGCCCGCAGAATCGCCTGAGCTGCTCCCAGGTGATCGACGTGCTGGACCTCGGCGGCCCCAACGGCCACGTGGGCGCCAACCTCGGGGTGGCAGGGCGGACGGGGACGATGGAGAACCGCTACCGGAACTCCCCGGCGGCGGGCCTCGTGCAGGGCAAGACGGGCACGCTGGCCGGCGTTGCCTCGCTCGCCGGCTTCGCCCGGGCCGCCGGCGGCGACGTGTTCAGCTACGCGGTGATCCTCAACAGCGGTGCGGAGTGGATCAACAGCGAGGCTGCCTTCGGCTTCTTCGCCGACCTGCTGGAGACTCTGGTGGCCGCAACCGGCGGCTGAGGGGCGGCGGGTTCACCTCACCCGCCGGGTCCCGCAGTGTGGAGCCGTCGCCGAGTCTCTCCTCACGCCATCAGCAGGGACAGGCCGGCCCAGCTCTGGGGGACGGCTCCGAGGCCCGTGCCGTCGTCGCTGTCCCAGTACTCGGCCAGACCGGACTCGGCGGCACCGGCCACGGTCCCCCGGGCGACGGTCGCCGCGGCCTCATGCCGGCCGGCACGGCGCAGGCCGAGCCACAGCAGGTAGTCGAGTTGGGGCCAGGACGGGCCCCGCCAGTAGCTGCGGGCGGCGAAGGACGGCTCGTCGCGATGGACCCCGGTGGGGCCGAAGGCGCCGCCGAGGGCCTTGACGTCGGTGAGTTCGGCGGCGACCGCGGCGGTCCGCTCGCCGTCGGACTCCACCAGCAGGCCCAGCAGGCCGTAGGCGGTACGGGTGCGGCCCGAGCCTGCCTCGGCGTCGCCGGCGTCGGTGTAGCTGCGCAGGTCGACGTCCCAGCGGTGGCGCACGGCGTCGGCCAGGCGCTCGGCGGGAGCCGGGTCGAGGGCGCCGGTGGCGGTGGCCAGTTCGAGGGCGTTGAACGCCACGAGCGCCGAGAAGCCCGCCGAGGCGGCGGCGAACTTCGGGTTGGCGAGCGGGGAGCCGCCGGCGCTGCGCTCGATCTCCCCGAGCAGCCTCCCCTTGGCCTCGAACCAGCGGCGCTCGTCGAAGCCGCCCGCGCAGTAGCCGTCCCAGCGCGGGTCGTTGTCGGCGCCGGACTCCCAGGGATGGCACAGCAGCACGAGACCGGACTCGGTGTGGCGCTCCCGGCGCTGCAGCAGGAATTCGAGGCCGGCCGCGGCGGCCGCCACGAGGCGATCGGGCACGTGGGCGCCGCGGCGCCCCAACTCGGCGAGGGCGTGGCCGTACATGGGCGGTCCGGTGATGCTGGAGGCCCCGGTCCGGCCCCAGAAGTCCGCGTGATGGCGGGGGTCCAGCTGGTAGGCCATGTGCGGCACGCAGCCCGAGGCGTCCGCCGCAGCCAGGATCTGCGCCAGCTCGTCGAGGCCGCGGTCGTCGCCCAGCTCCGCCCAGACGAGGGCGTGGAAGCACGAGTCCCACAGCCACTGCCACGGGTAGCGCGACCGGTTGGGCGCCGTGTACCCCCCGCCGGGAGGAATGTCCACCCAGTGACGTCGCAGCACCGCCAGTACTCGGTCCCGCAACTCCACCGCCGTATTATCCCCCGGTGGCCCATCGTCTCCCGGTGCCCCATCGATTCCCGGTGCCTCGGCAGCGAACCGGCCGCCGCCGCGTGTGGTTGGTCGCCCTGATCACCGCCGCGACGGTCTTGGCGACCTCGCTCGTCGCCACCGCCCAGACCGGGGAGCCGCAGATCCGGATCAACGCCCGGATCCTCAACAGCGGGCGCATCGAGGTGGCGCTCCAGCAACGCCCGGATGGCGGGGACTGGGGCGACCGCCTGCTCCCCGCCCGACGCTTCCTGCCAGCCAGCGCCCCGACCGGGCGCTGGCTGTGGAGCACGCCCCTGGAGGTGCAGACCGCCGCCGGCCCGCGGGAGATGCGCATAGCGGCCCGGCGCCCGGCCGGCGGCGGGCGCATCGAGGTGGGACTCCAGCAGCGGCGCTCCGACGGCGCCTGGTCCGAGGTCATCCTGCCCGGCTTGCGTGTCGTCCCCGCCGGCGCTCCGGAGGGACGCTGGCTGGGGAGTTCGCCACTGCACGAGCCTGCCTTCAGGGAACAGGCGGCGGGCGGGCCGGCCGGCCGGCCCGAGGACGAGGGCTCCGCCGGCCTGCCCAGCGCCCTGCTCACACCAACAGGCGTGCCGGTCGCCGTGATCGGGCGCGCCGGCGCCGGCTACCTCGTGCGCACACCCTGCGGCAACGCCGCCGAGGTCACCGGCGGCGATCCGATCGACGGCATGCGGGTGGTGCTCGACCCCGGTCACGGCGGGCCATTCGAGGTCGGCGCGGTCGGGCCCAACGGTCTCCCCGAGGACGAGTTGAACCTCACGCTCAGCCGCGCCATCCTCGCCGAACTCGCCCGGCGCGGCATCTCCACCACCACCACCCGCACCGGCGACTACGGATCGCTCCTGTCGGTGCGCGCCGCCTTCGCCGACGCCGTGGGCGCCGACGTGCTGATATCGCTCCACCACAACGGGCCCACGCGCGAACTCGGCGACTCGCCCGGCACCGAGGTCTATATCCAGTCCGACGACGACGAGACGCCACGGAGTGATTCGGCCCGCCTCGGGGGCCTGCTCTACGAGGAGATCACTGCAGCACTCGGCATGTTCGCCGACGTCAGCTGGAGCCGTCTGCCCGACGCCGGCGTGCTGCGGGTGCTGTTCCCAGACGGGGGCGACGCCTACGGCATGATCAGCCGTCCAGCGGTCCCCGCAGTCCTCGTGGAGTACGGCTACCTATCGAACACCTCAGAGGCGGAGTTATTCGCCACCGACGACTACATCAGCATCGCCGCGGTGGCCACTGCCAACGCAATCGAGGACTACCTCAACACGGATCGCCCCGGCAGCGGGATCGTCGAGCAGCCCCGGCGGTTCGATCCCGCGGGCGCGCCCAGCCGCTGCGCCGAGGTCGCCCTCGAGTGACCCCCCGGTCTCGCCGGGCGACCCGAAGAGTGAAGTCGCGACCGAGATGAACGGTCATGACCTCCGAGAGACGGCCGGCCGGTAGCCCGAGGTGCCGGCGGTAGCGTCGCCGGGGTGGCCACGGTTGCGATCGTCTCGTTCCGGCTGGGTTTGACCGACGGCGTGTCGGTGGTGGCGGGCCGCTGGGCGACGATCCTCCAGCGTCTGGGCCACCGGGTGCTGACCGTCGCCGGGGAGGGATCGGCCGACCGGCCGGTTCCCGGCCTTGAGATCGGCGCCGCCGAGCGGCCGGATGCCGGCGACGTGGCCGCCGCCCTCGCCGACGCCGACCTCGTGATCGTCGAGAACCTCTGCACGATCCCGCTGAACCTGCCGGCGGCGCGCGTGCTGGCCGGTGTTCTGGCCGGACGCCCGGCGGTGCTCCACCACCACGACCCGCCGTGGCAGCGTGAACGGTTCGCCCACGTCAGCGAACTGCCACCCGACGACCCGGCCTGGGGTCACGTGACCATCAACCGGCTCACCGAACGTGAGATGGCCGAGCGCGGGATCAACGCCACGACCATCTACAACCCGTTCGAGGTCGACCCTCCACAAGGCGACCGGCACGAAACCCGCCGGCGGCTCGGCGTGGCGCCCAGCGAATTGCTCGTCGCCCACCCGGTGCGCGCCATCGCCCGCAAGGACATCCCCCGCGCCCTGCAGGTCTGCGAGGACCTCGGCGCCACCTACTGGCTCACCGGCCCGACCGAAGAGGGCTACGAAAAGGAACTGGAGCGCACCCTCGACGGCGCCGCCTGCCGCGTCCTGCACCGGCCGGCGCCGAGCCCCGCCGACATCTACGCGGCCGCCGACGCCATCGTCTTCACCTCGACCTGGGAGGGCTTCGGCAACCCACCGGTCGAAGCAGCGGTCCACCGCCGCCCCGCCATAGTCAGCCACTACCCGGTGGCGGCCGAACTGCGGGCCCTCGGCTTCCAATGGTTCGACCCAGACGACCTCGACCCCCTGCGAACCCACCTCGCCACCGGCGACCAGACGCTCCTCGACCACAACCGCCAAGTCGCCGAGCAACACCTGTCCATGGCAGCCATCGGCACCCAGATCGCCGACCTTCTGGCAGACATGGGCATCCACACCTGAAGCTCGCAGACCCAGGAGGGCGGGGGACACCGCGGGCGAAGTCCGGATCGATTACGCAGGCGAGAGACGGACTCGGCACCGGCGGCCCCCGCCCGGACGGACCGACAACCGAGGGCGGGGATGCCCGTGAACGCCGTAGGCGGCCATTTTCAGAGGCCGCCGGAGCGTCACCGGTAGCGCCGCCCGGGCCTCGCCAACCGGCGCGGCACAGACCGCCCCAGGCCCCGCCCGGGCAGAGACCGCCGGTAGCCTGCGAAGCGTGGTGATAGTGGAGTCGGCGGGCGTGGTGAAGCGCTTCGGCTCCACCCTGGCCCTCGACGGCGTGGACGTCACAATCGGCGAGGGCATCACGGGCTTGCTGGGGGCCAACGGCGCCGGCAAGACGACGCTGCTGACCCTCATCCTGGGCCTGCGGGAGCGGGACGAGGGCGACCTGCGGGTGCTGGGCGTCGACCCCGACTCCGCAGGGCCGGAGGTCCGCCAGCGTCTCGGCTTCTCGCCCGAGCACCACCACCTGCCCGGCGACATGACCGCAGCCGACCTGGTGGCACACATCGCCCGCCTGCACGGCCTGCCCCGGGTCCAGGCGACCCAGCGGGCGAGCGACACACTGTGGGAGGTGGGCCTCGGCGAGGAGCGCTTCCGGCCCATCGGCACCATGTCCACGGGGCAACTCCAGCGGGTCAAGCTGGCGCAGGCCGTGGCACACCATCCCGAGCTGGTCATCCTCGACGAGCCCACGGACGGTCTCGACCCCATGCAGCGGACCGACATGCTGGCGCTCATCAGCCGGCTGGCGGCCGAGCACGGCATCAACATGCTCATCAGCTCGCACCACCTCACCGAGGTGGAACGCGTCTGCACGAGCGTGGTGATGCTGGAAGCCGGGCGCGTGGCACGGGCGGGCAGGGTGAGCGACCTGACCGTTGGCGGCGCCGGGCTGGTGGTGGAGGTCTACGAGCGGGCAGCCGACCTCGCCGCCGCTCTCAGCGGGGCCGGCTTCGAGGCCCGCGCCGAGGACGACGAGGTTGTGCGCGTGGCGAACGCCGGCGAGGCCAGGGGCGCCGAGTCGGCCTGCGCCGACGCGGTGCGCGACGCGGTGGCCGATCTGGGTCTGGGCCTGCGCTCGCTGCTGCCCGAACACGTCTCGCTCGCAGATGTGTTCACTTCTTCCCAACCCGAAGGCGGGGGGTCGTGAGCGACGCTCAGGCGCAGATCTTCGAGGGTGGCTTCCGCCCCTACACAGGGCCCCGGCTGGGCGCACGGCTGTCGACCCGCACGCTCTACACCTACTCCCTGGGTCGACTCCTGGGGCGCAAGCGCCGGTTCCGCAGCAAACTCATCCCGATCGCCTCGGCTGTCGTGTCCTGGGTGGGGGCGATCGGGCTGATCTTCTGGGCCGCGTTGTTCGCCTTGATCATCGACGTCGACTTCGACACCGTGCGCGGGTACTACCGGTTCGCCTGGATCGGGATCGTCCTGTTCAGCATCCTGGCCACGCCCACCCTGCTGACGACCGATCGCCGCAGTGGACTGTTGAGCCTGTACCTGGCGTCACCGCTGTCGCGCACCCGCTATCTCGGCGCCCAGACCATGGCGATTCACACCCTGCTGGTCGCCCTCTCCCTCGTGCCGGTCCTGATTCTCGGCATCGTCTACACCGCCCTCGGCGTCGGACCCGGCAACGCCGGTGACTTCGCCATCTTCGTCCTGCGGGCGATTGCCGCATCGATCTCGTTGGCGCTACTGCCCACCGCCCTCGGCGTGGCGATCTGCAGCGCGGCGCGGCGGGCGGGGATAGCGATGGTGCTGATCGCCCTCTGCCTGCTGGTGCCCCAGGGAATCGTCAATCTGCTCGTCGAGGTGGCCGGGGCCCCGGCCGAACTGGGCGTCCTCGACCCCATGAACCTGTCGTGGTCGCTGACCAAGCGTTCCTTCGCGCTACCGCTGGAGTCCGGTACGGGAGTGTCGCCGGTCGAATCGGTCGCCACCTGGGTGGTGGTGCTGGCCACCCTGGGCTGGTCGGCGCTCCTGGGGGGCTTCGCACTCTGGCGTTACCGGCGCGTGGAGGTGGAGCGGTGAGCGAAGCTCCAGCCGGTCCCATGATCGAGGTCACCAGGGTGTCCAAGCGCTTCGGTGACCTCGTGGCCGTCTCCGACGTGTCGTTCCAGCTCGGCCCCGGCGTGACGGCGCTGCTCGGCCCCAACGGGGCCGGCAAGTCGACGATGCTGCGCATGCTGTCGGGGCTCGCCGCTCCGAGCGACGGCACGGTTCAGGTCCTCGGCGCCGACCCCCGGGACGACATCGAGTTGCGCCGCCGCGTCGGCATGGTGCCCCAGCAGGAGGCGCTGTTCGAGCACATGCGGGTCCACGAGTTCGTGCGGCTCGCCGCAGACCTCACCGGCATCGATGACGCCGGCGGCGCCACCGAGCGGGCGATCGGCACCGTCGGTCTCGACGCCGGCGACAAGCGGAGGCTGAACACCTACTCCAAGGGGATGCGCCAGCGGGCGAAGGTGGCGGCCGCGATCGTGACCACACCCGACGTGCTGTTCCTGGACGAGCCGCTCACCGGGCTCGACCCGAACCAGCGCAACCTGATGATCGACCTGTTCCACCGCATCGGCGCCAGCGGTCGGTGCGTGATCGTGTCCAGCCACGTGCTGGAGGAGGTGCAACGACTCGGCACGCACGTGCTGGTCATGGGCAAGGGGCGGCTGCTGGCCGAGGGCGACTTCCGCCGCATCCGGGAACTGATGGACGACCGGCCCAGCCGATTCCGTATCGTCACCGACTCACCACGAGCGCTGGCGGCCGGCCTCGTGGCCGAGGGCCTGGCCGTGGCGGTGGAGATCCACGAACCCGCAGGGCTGACGGTGGCGACCACCAGCGCCGGCCGGTTCGCCTCGGCGCTCGCCCCGCTCGCCCGTGACCGCCAGGCCACGCTGCACGAGTTGCGACCGCTGGACGCCGATCTGGAGTCGGTCTTCCGGTACCTGGTGGAGGGCACGTGAGACGCTCCCTCGTGATCTTCGGGTTCATGATGCAGAAGCTGCTGCGCGGCTGGGGGCGTATCGCCATCCTGGTGGCGCTCGGCGGGCTGGGGATCGTCATCTCGGCGCTGATGCGAGGAGACATCGGCCCGGGCACCGAGGACGGTGCCGCGTTCCTGGTCTGGTACGGGTTGTCGATCATCCTGCCGCTCGGTGCGCTTCTGGTGAGCTCGGAAGCCCTCGGCGATCTGCGGGATGAGCGGACCCTGGTGTACCTCTGGCTCCGGCCCGTCCGTGCCTGGGAGGCAACCACCGGAGCCGCCGCGGCGGCGTTCGTGATCGTCTTCGCCTTCCTCGTCGTACCGCTCATCGTGGCCGGGCTGATCCTCGACTGGCCGATGGCGGGCGCGGCCGCGCTGGCGGCGCTGGCCTACACGGGCGTCTTCCTGGCCTTCGGCCTCATCCTGTCGCGCCCGCTGCTGATGGGCCTGCTCGGAATCCTGGTGTGGGAGAACGTCATCGGCTCGCTCACCACGGGGACGGCCCGCCTCACCATCCGCTCCTACGCCGCCAGCCTGCTCGTGGACGGCGGCGTGGACGTGGGCACACCGGTCGGGCGCTCCTTCGCCGCCTCGATCGCGGTGCCGCTGGCGGTGACGGTGGCCGGGCTGCTGTTGTGTGCCTGGCGCTGGCGGCGGGCCGAGGTGCCCTAGGCCCGAACCGGAACGCCGGGCCTCAGCCGACCACCGACGGGTCGGGGATCAGCGAGTTCACCAACCACTGGAACCTCTTCCAGCCGTCTGCGGGCCCCAGGTCATCGCGGGTGTAGCGGGCGGCATCGTCGGGAATCGGCTCGGCGTCGCGGGCCTTGATGTGCACCTCGGCGGTCCGCTCGGCCATCACGAACCAGCCGACCGCCTCGTCGACCGAGGCGCCCACGGTCAGCAGGCCGTGGCTGCGCATGATCACCGCCCGGTGCTCGCCGAGAGCCACCGCGATGCGTTTGCCGATGTCGATGTTCTCCACCGAGAGTTCGGTGCCTTCGAAGACGCCGTGCCGCTCGAAAAACTGGCAGGCCTCCTGGCAGATTGGGCGGAACGGCTGGTTGAGCGCCGAGAACGGTGTGCCGTACTGGGTGTGCGTGTGAGCCGCCGACACCACGTCGGGACGGGCATCGTGGATGGGGGCATGTATCGCGTAGGCGGCGGGCATGTAGCCGAACTCGGTGTAGCCGGCCACGGCGGAACCGTCGGGGCCCAACAGAACCATCTTGTCGACGGTGGCGGCGCCGAACGGCACCCCGTGGCCCAGCATCCAGAAGTGGTCCGGCCGCTCGGGGTCGCGGGCGGTGATGTGCCCGTCGCTCATCTGTCCCCAGCCGAGAGCGGCGAAGACCCGGTACCCGAGCGCCACCCGGCGCTTGCGGAAGAGGCGCAACTCCTCGACCGAGTCGAAGTCGGGCTCACCGATCAATGGCTCGTCATAGGAGAACAATGGATTCACCCCCGACTCGGGACCCTGACGGCTCCGGTCACGTCGCAAATAATCTAGTGGCGCGGGCGCCCGGCGATATATCGCTCCGCGGGTCCACCCAACTCACTTTTACACTACGGAACTACTCACCAATACGTAGCAAATCAGCAGCCAGCACAGCACGCGAGCGGCTGGGTCGTTCGATACTCTTAGAGGGATTTCATGCAACCGCTGAACTCGCGCACAGGATTGCGCGTTCCCAGCCGAAGGGAGACAGGACGATGAGAAAGATCGCGCTCTTGGCGGCGATTGTCGCCGTGACTTTGCTTGCGGCGGCCTGCGGGGGGGACGACGGCGAGACAACCGCCCCGTCACCGCCGCCGGCCACCGAGGCGCCAGTCGAGCCCGCCGCGCCGGAGCCGCCACCCGCAACAGAGGCGGCAGCGCCGGAGCCGCCACCCGCAACAGAGGCGGCGGCACCCGACGAGGACACCGTCGATCTGTCGCAGGCCGGCGGACGACTGGCCGAGGTGCAGGCTCGCGGCGACGTGCGCTGCGGCGTGCGCGACGCCCTGCCGGGCTTCAACTTCCTGACCCCCGACGGCGAGCACGAGGGCTTCGACTCGGACTTCTGCCGGGTCATCGCCGCCGCCGTGCTGGGCGACGCCAACGCAGTGGACTTCGTGGACCTGGCCACTGCGGACCGCTTCACGGCGCTGCAGTCCGGCGAGATCGACGTGCTGGTGCGCAACACCACCTTCACCGCCAGCCGCGATGGCAAGGAAGGTGCCAACTTCGTGTACACCACGCTGTACGACGGCCAGGGCCTGATGGTCCCCGCCGCGACCGGCATTCGCAGCCTTGAGGACCTCGCCGATGCCAACATCTGCGTGGCACAGGGCACCACCACCGAGTTGAACCTCACCGACGTGATGCGCTCGCGGGACATCCCCTTCAACCCCGTCACCTTCGGGGAGTCCTCCGAGGCGCGCACCGGCTACACGGCCGGGCAGTGCGAGGGGTTCACCTCTGACAAGTCGTCCCTGGCGGTCTTCAAGTACGAGATCGAGAACGGCGGCGGTGACGAGCAGTTCATCCTGCCCGAGACGATCTCCAAGGAGCCGCTGGGTCCCGCCGTCCTCGACGGTGACACCGAGTGGGCCCAGGTCGTGCAGTGGGCCGTCATGGCCACCATCCAGGCCTGGGAGTTCGGCCTCGACTCCGGGAACATCCTCTCGGCGACCGGCGACAACCCGGCGCTCGCCCGCTTCCTGGGCGAGGAGGGCTTCGATCCGGGCCTCGGCCTGCCGAGCGACTTCGCCGTGCAGGTGGTGAGCCAGGTCGGCAACTACCATGAGATCTACGAGCGCCACCTCGAGCCGCTGGGCCTGCCGCTGCACGGCTCGGTCAACGACCTGTGGACCCACGGCGGTCTGATGTACGTGCCGCCCTACCGGTAGGAACCACACCCGGGCCCGCTGACGGCCCGCAAACTGAACGCCCGCCCGTGCGGTTCTCCCCAGGAGAGCCCGGGCGGGCGTTCCGCTTCATCCGGCGATGAGCGGGCGGGGCCGCCGGTGCCCGTGGTGACCGGGCGGGGCCGCCGGTGCCCGTCGGCGGATCGTCTGGCGAAATCGATCCGGCGCCGGCCCCCGGCGTCCCTGCCCTCGCGCGCGGTACGCGTCCGGGAGGCAGTGCTGGAACCCTGTACTAACTTGCGAATTCGATGTCGTTGAGCAGCCGGAACGCTCCCCCGCCGGTTGCGGGCGCAGCGCACACTCCGGTAACGGGGTGGTGGCGCCGGACCGGGTTCCTCTCGGCGGTCGGGCAGGCGGCGCTGGTGGCGGGGGTCTGCCTGGCCGGCTGGTGGCTGTACGGCAACCTGGTCGACAACCTCACGCGGACCAGGATCCCCACCGACTTCGACTTCCTCACCCAGCCCACCGGGTTCGCCATCCCGGAGAACTTCGGCTTCGACCCGGACCTGCCGATCTGGCGGATGGTGCTCATCGGGGTGCAGAACACGTTCCTGGCCGGCCTGGTGGGTGTGCTGCTGGCCTCGATCGTGGGGCTGGTCGTGGGCATCGCCCGACTCTCCAGCAACTGGCTCGTGGCCCGGCTGGCGCAGGTCTTCGTCGAGGGGTTCCGCAACACGCCACCGCTGGTGGTGATCGTCTTCTTCAGCTTCGCGGTGTTCAGCTTCGGCCCGCTGCCCGTCTTCCCCGAGGCCCTCGACCTGAAACTGCCGGGCTCCGACAGCAACTGGCTGGTGCTGTCCAAGAGCCGCATCGGCATCCCCAGCCTGTCGGCCGAGCGCCACGTGGGATTGTTCTGGATCATCGTGCTGTGCGGGGTCGTGGCCGCGGCCGGCGTGTGGACCTGGCGAAGCCGGCGCCACGTCCGCACGGGGGAACCCCACCACCGGGTGCTCTGGGCACTCGGCACCCTCGGGCTCGTGGTACTGGTCGCCTTCGTGTCGCTCGGCGGGCCGTACGCCTGGTCGTGGCCGGCCCGCTCGGAGAACGGACGACGGCTCATCTCGGGGTTCGGCACCAGCGCCGCCTACCTGTCGCTGACCCTGGCACTGGCGCTGTACACCGCCAGCCACATCGCCGAGGTGGTGCGGGCCTCCATCCTGGCAGTGCCCAAGGGCCAGAGCGAGGCGGCCGGGGCGCTGGCCCTGTCGCCCTTCCAGCGCTACCGCCACGTGATCCTGCCCCAGGGGCTGCGCATCGCCGTGCCGCCCACCATCAACCAGTACCTCAACCTCGTCAAGAACACCTCCCTCGGCACCGTCGTGGGCTATGCGGACGTCACCAACCTCACCCGCACCTCCATCGGCAACGCCAACCCGGCGCCGCAGTCCATCGCCGTGCTCATGGGCGTGTACCTGGTGTTCTCACTGGTGATCTCGCTACTGCTGAACATCTACAACCGCACCGTGCAACTCCGCGAACGATGACCGCCACCGTCCCCCCCGACCCGCACGCATCCGGCGATCATCCAGGGCCGCCGCCGCGGCCAACCGCGGCCGCCTGGGCGCGGGAGAACCTCTTCAACAATCGGCACAACTCGGTGCTGACGATCCTGCTCGGTGCCGGCCTGGTGGTGCTGGTGATCTACGGTGCCCGCTTCCTGTTCGTCACAGGGCAGTGGGAGCCGGTGCGCACCAACCTCACGCTGCTGATGATGGGCACCTTCCCGCGGGAGGAGCAATGGCGCATCGTCGTGCAGGTCTACCTGCTCTGCGCCGCCGTCGGGCTCCTCTGGGGCGGCCTGACGGCGGGGTCGCGCGACCGCGCCCGCGACGCCGGCGTGCCGTTCAGCCGCGCCCGCCTGCGCGACGGCGTGCGGCGCTGGTGGCCCGTCTTCGTGCTGCTGGCGGTGCTGCTGGGCATGACCCGCACCTGGCTGCCCCTGGCGTTCGTGGCCTCGGCGCTGGCGCTGGGAGTGGTGGCCCGGCGGCTCATGGAGGCGCTGCCCGAAGCGGGACGCCGCGGCGCCTGGTTCGTTGCCGGCGTCTGCGCCCTCGCCGGCTGGCAGATTCTCTCCGGCACCGGCGGCATCGCCTGGTGGTGGGGATCCGCGCTCGTGGCGGCGGCAGCGGTGCGACTCACCCGCAACGTGCGCACCGACGCCCGCTGGCAGCCCGCGGCGCGCCTGGCCCTGGTCGCCGGCTCCGTCGCCGTCGTCTGGGCGATCTACGCGCAACTCGACTTCGGCGGCGTGGGCTGGGACGACTGGTCGGGGTTCCAGCTGAACCTCGTGGCGGCAGCCGCCTCGATCGTGCTGGCCTTCCCGGTGGGGCTGCTCGCCGCGGTCGGGCGGCGCTCGCAGCTGCCGGCGGTGCGCTGGCTGTCGGTCGGCTATATCGAAGTGATCCGCGGCGTGCCGCTCATCACGCTGCTGTTCATGGGCGACCTGTTCCTGGGCTTCTTCCTGCCCACCGAGGATCCCCTCTCGAAGGTCACCCGTGCGATCGCCGTGATGACGCTGTTCACCGGCGCCTACCTCGCCGAGATCGTGCGCGGCGGCCTGCAGGCCGTGCCCCGGGGCCAGGTGGAGGCCGCCCAGGCAATCGGCCTCAGCGCGCCGAGGGTGCTGGGGATGATCGTGCTGCCCCAAGCGCTGCGAGCCGTGATCCCCGCCCTGGTGGGGCAGTTCATCAACCTGTTCAAGGACAGCACGCTGCTGTCGATCATCGCTCTCACCGAGATCCTGCGGATCCGCGAGAGCATCCACGGGCAGCGGGAATTCCTCATCGTCGGCATCGCCGAGACGCTGGTCTTCGTGGCCTTCGCGTTCTGGGCGCTGGCGTTCACCATGTCACGCGAGAGCCAGCGGCTGGAACGCCGTCTGGGAGTGGGAGAGAGATGACGAACACCGAACCGACCAACGGGGCGGCACGGCCCATGGTGACCCTCGAAGGGGTCGACAAGTTCTTCGGCACCTTCCAGGCGCTGCGCAACATCGACCTCGAGGTCGCCCGCCAAGAGGTCGTGGTTGTGCTGGGCCCCTCCGGCTCCGGCAAGTCCACGCTGATCCGCTGCATCAACCGCCTCGAGCACCACGACCGCGGTCGCATCACCGTCGACGGCATCGAACTCAGCAACGACGTGCGCGCCATCCGTCAGGTGCGGCGGCTCACCGGCATGGTCTTCCAGCAGTTCAACCTGTTCCCGCACCTCACCGTGCTGGACAACATCACCCTCGCCCCCCGGCAGGTGCGGCGCATGCCCCGCCACGAAGCGGAGGAACTGGCCATGCAACTGCTGGAACGGGTCAAGATCCCCGAGCAGGCCCGCAAGTACCCCGGCCAACTCTCCGGCGGCCAGCAGCAGCGTGTGGCCATCGCCCGGTCGCTGGCCACCGAGCCACACGTGATGATGTTCGACGAGCCCACGTCCGCGCTCGACCCCGAGATGATCAAGGAGGTCCTCGACGTCATGCAGGAACTGGCCGGCACCGGCATGACCATGATCTGCGTGACCCACGAGATGGGCTTCGCCCGGGAGGTGGCCAGCCGGGTGGTGTTCATGGACGAGGGCGAGATCGTGGAGGTCGGCGAGCCCGAGCACTTCTTCACCGACCCCACCGAGGAGCGAACCAAGCGCTTCATGGAGCAGATCCTGTAGACCGACGGCGTGCCCGCGATTGCGCCCTGATCCGTTCGCCGTGTCCGGGCGGCGCTACCGGTGACGCTCCGGCGGCCTCGGAATGGCCGCCTACGGCGTCCACCGGCATCCCCGCCCTCGCAAGGTGGTCGCAATCTCGCCCCGAGCGACGTCGCCGGGCTACTCGTGTGGATTTGTTGTGGATCTCGTGCATTCGCTTGATTTTGGGTTGACGAATAGTACAGGTGTTGGTAGTATTACAGGTATGGGATTCGTTGAGGGGAACGGGCATGTGAGCTTCGAGCCGCGGCGGTGTGAGCCGGTGAGCCTGGAGCGGTTCTGGGACGAGGTGGCGTGGCAGCGCCGCCAATTGGAAGAGGGCGACACGCTGGTTCCCGACCCGGAGAGCCGCTGCTTCTCGGTGCGCTACCGGTCCGGGGGTCTGCCCGCGGAGCGGTCCGCGCGGGTCACCGCCACCGGCACGTCGACGTTGTTCCTGTCCCAGCACGAGTGGGGCGAGGGCACCGCCAAGGTGGATTGTGGGGACTGCGGCGCGCTGGTGCGGGTCTCCCGGCGGGATCCCGCCACGCTCCCCGACGGCGAACTGGCCGACCGGGTCGTGGACCTCGCCGAAGCGCGGGCGCGCCTGGACGGGGAGTATCTGGCGGCGTTGGGCGAGTTGGCGGCACGCGACGGCGCCCAGGGCGCCGCGCACCGGCTGCGGGAAATGAACCGCCTCACCGCCATGGCGGCCCGCAGCGACGCCCGCCTGGCGCTGGAGCTCAAGGACAACGACTACGGCGACACGCTCGAAGCCATGCGCGCCGGGAAGGTGAACATGGCCCACGCGCGGGTCATCGCCCGGGAGGCCCCCAAGAAGCACCGCCGCTCCGAAGCCGAGTTCCTGGAGCTGTGCCGCGCTTATCCCGCCGACGTCGTCGCCAAGCACCCCTTCGCCTACGAATCCAACGAGATGTACGCCGACTTGGCCGCCGAACAGAAGGCGAGGAGCCGCGAACCCGCCGACGCCGAACACGCCCTGCAACGCGCCGAACGCAAAACCACCTTCAACGTCGGCGCCGATGGCATGTGGCACCTACGGGGACGGTTCGACTTCCTCACCGGCCGCAGAATCAACCAAGCCCTCACCGCCGCCATCCGCAGCCGCCAACAGCACGAAGGCTCCGCGGATCACACCGGCGCCCAGCACGCCGCCGACGCGCTCGCCGACCTCCTCTGCGGCGAGGACCGCGCCGACACGAAGTTGTTGATCCTCGCTGACTATGACCACACCGCCGACACCCTCCGAAACCCCCGCCTCGACGACGGCACGCCCCTATCGGCGGAACTGTTGGCCCAAGAAGCCCTCGACGCCGAGGTCTACTGCGGAGTCTTCAACGCCGACTGGACCAACCTCGCCCTCGGACGCAGCCGCAACGCCTCAGACGCCCAACGCCTCATCCTCGCCGCCCGAGACGGCGGCTGCGCCCACTGCAACACACACACCGAACAGACCCACGCCCACCACCGCCACCCCCACGCCGCCGGCGGCCACACCGACATCACCAACCTCGAACTCCTCTGCGCCCCCTGCCACACCCACCACCACAAGAACGACGACCACAACCACAACGGTCACGGGCATCCCCACGGCAGCAAGCAGCCCCCGGCCCGGCCCCCCGACAGACCCACCGGGAACCCTCCCCCACCCACCACCCGCGGCCCCTAAACCCCCGGCCCCCGCCGGTCTGCGCCGACACCGGCACCGACACCCCCACCACCCGCGGCCCCTGACCTACCGGCGGAGCACGCCGACTGCTTCTCGTGTGGTCATACCGGGTAATACTGGCCTTGTGAAGGTCGCCGTCTCGATTCCTGACCCTCTCTTCCGGCGGGCAGAGCGCTTGGCCCGGCGCCGCAAGGTGTCCCGCTCGCAGCTGTACGCGGTGGCTCTGGAGAGGCTTGTCGATCTCGAGGACGACAGCGAGGTCACCCGCCGGCTCGACGCCGTTTACGGCACGCAGGACTCCCACCCGGATGCCGGTCTGCTCGCCGCGCAGGCCGAAGCGGTTCGCGAGCGGTGGTGAGGGCGAGCGACGGGTGCTGCGGCGCGGCGACATCCATTGGGCGAACCTGAGAGAACCGGTCGGATCCGAACCCGGCTACCGATGTCCTGTTCTGATCGTCTCCGCGGACGCCCTCAACGACAGCAGGATCCACACCGTTGTCGCCGTGGCGATCACCTCGAACGTGGCTCTGGTGGACGCGCCGGGCAATGTGGACCTGCCCGCCGAAGAGTCCGGGTTGGATCGTGACTCGGTCCTGAACGTCTCCCAGGTGGTCACGCTCGACAAGGCGCAACTGGGAGAGCGGACCGGACACCTCGACCACGACACGATGCGCCGGGTGGAGGCAGGGTTACGCCTTGTCCTTCAACTCGACGCGGAGACCGGGGGAACTCCGACCGCGCGCGCCTGAGGACGCCGAGGAACGCCTCGGCCTCGACCGAACCCACGACAACCGAGGGCGGGGACGCCGGGGGGCGGCCGGCGGAGCGATTTCGCCAGACGCTCCCGACGGCGGCCACCGGCGGCCCCGACCGGGCCACCGCAACCGAGGAGCGGGGACGCCGGTGGGCGGGCGGCGCCGGTAGCTTTCTCTCAATGGATCAGCGGGCTGGGTCTCGGGTGCCTGAGCGGCCGACTCTGGACGGGTTGGAGGCTCGGTGGGGGGACTGGTGGGAGGCCGAGGGGGTCTACCGGTTCGATCGGAGCCGGGAACGGCCGGAGGTGTTCTCGATCGACACGCCGCCGCCGACGGTCAGCGGCTCGCTGCACGTGGGGCACGTGTTCAGCTACACGCACACGGACCTCATCGCCCGCTACCAGCGGATGCGGGAGCGGGCGGTGTTCTATCCGATGGGCTGGGACGACAACGGCCTGCCCACCGAGCGGCGCGTGCAGAACTACTTCGGCGTTCGCTGCGACCCGTCGGTGCCCCACGACGAGAACTTCCAGCCGCCGACCGATGCCGGCGGCGAGCCCGTCCCGGTGGGGCGGCGGAACTTCATCGACCTCTGCCTTCAGCTCACCGAGACCGACGAGCAGGCCTTCGAGGACCTGTACCGGCGCCTCGGCGTGTCGGTGGACTGGAGCCTCACCTACACCACCATCGGCGAGCGCTGCCGGCGGGTGTCGCAGCGGGCCTTCCTGCGCAACCTGGCCCGCGGCGAGGCCTACCAGGCCGAGGCGCCGTGCCTCTGGGACGTCACGTTCCGCACCGCCGTGGCGCAGGCCGAGCTGGAGGACCGCCCCCGCCAGGGAGCCTTCCACCGGCTGGCCTTCACCCGAGTCGACGGCACCGGCGACGTGTTCATCGAGACCACCCGGCCGGAGATGGTGCCGGCCTGCGTGGCGCTCGTGGCGCATCCCGACGACGAGCGCTACAGGCCGCTGTTCGGATCGACGGTGCGCACACCGCTGTTCGGAGCCGAGGTGCCCGTGCTGGCGCACGCCCTCGCCGAGCCCGACAAGGGCTCCGGCATCGCCATGATCTGCACCTTCGGTGACACCACCGACGTCACCTGGTGGCGCGAGCTGGAACTGCCGGTACGACCCATCATGGGGCCCGACGGGCGGCTCCTGGCCGAGGCGCCCGCGGGTCTCGACAGCGCCGAGGCCCGGGCGGCCTACGCCGAGATCGCCGGCCTCACCACGAACGCAGCGCGCCGACGCATCGTCGAACTCCTCGAGAGCTCCGGCGCGCTCGTCGCCCCGCCGCAGCCCACCGAGCACGCCGTGAAGTTCTTCGAGAAGGGGGACCGTCCCCTGGAGATCATCACCACTCGCCAGTGGTACCTGCGCAACGGCGGGCGCGACATGCCGCTGCGCAAGGAACTGCTGGACCGTGGCGTCGAGTTGGCCTGGGTGCCGGACTTCATGCGCACCCGCTACACCAACTGGGTGGAGGGCCTCAACGGCGACTGGCTGGTGAGCCGACAGCGCTGGTTCGGGGTGCCGATCCCGGTGTGGTACGCCCTCGACGGCGACGGCCGGCCCCGGTACGACCGGGTGCTGGTGCCCGACGAGGCGTCGCTGCCGATCGATCCCGCCTCCGACGCGCCGCCGGGCTACGAGGAGTCCCAGCGGGGCCGGCCGGGCGGCTTCGCCGGCGACCCCGACGTGATGGACACCTGGGCAACCTCGTCGCTGAGCCCGCAGATCGCCTGCGGCTGGGAGGAGGACCCCGACCTGTTCGCCCGGACCTTCCCCATGGACGTGCGCCCCCAAGCCCACGAGATCATCCGCACCTGGCTGTTCTCCACGGTGGTACGCAGCCACCTGGAGCACGACTCACTGCCGTGGCGCCGGGCGGCCATCTCGGGATGGGTGCTGGACCCCGACCGCAAGAAGATGTCCAAGTCGAAGGGCAACGTCGTCACGCCGATCGGGCTGCTGGAGGACTACGGCGCCGACGCAGTGCGCTACTGGGCAGCCTGCGGACGACCCGGCACCGACACCGCCTTCGACGAGTCGCAGATCAAGGTGGGGCGGCGACTGGCCATCAAGATCCTCAACGCCGCCCGCTTCGTGCTGGGCCTGGCCGGAACGGATGGCGACGGCGAGGCCGGGGCCGTCACCGAGCCGATCGACCGGGCGCTGCTCGCCAACCTCGGCGAGCTTCTCGACGGTGCGACCGAAGCCTTCGAGGCCTTCGACTACGCCCGGGCGCTGGAGCGCACCGAGCGGTTCCTCTGGGACTTCACCGACAACTACGTGGAGCTGGTGAAGAACCGGGCCTACCGCGACGACGCCGGCGGCGCCAGCGCCCGAACGGCCCTGCAGATCGCCTTGGGCGCCCTCCTGCGGCTCTTCGCTCCGTTCCTTCCCTTCGCCTGCGAGGAGGCCTGGTCGTGGTGGCAGGAGGGATCCATCCACCGGGCGCCGTGGCCGCGCCGATCCGAACTGCCCGCTGAGGGCGACCCGGCAACGCTTGCCGCCGCCGCCGAAGTCCTGGGGCAGGTGCGCCGGACCAAGAGCGAGGCTCGCCGCAAACTGCGCACTCCCGTCACCGAGGCGCACGTGACAGCGCCACCGGAGTTCCTGGAGGCGCTGGCCGCGGCCGCCGGGGACCTGTGCGACGCCGGCAACATCCTCGAGTTGGCGCTGAGCACCGCCGGCGACGGCGAGTCCCTGATCGTGGAGACTTCCCTGGCGGCCGAGTAGCCCCCGGCGGCACGCCGACCGGGCGGACCGGCAACGCGAGGGAGGGGTGCCGGGGGGCGGCCGGCGGAGCGATTTCGCCAGACGCTCCCGACGACGGCCACCGGCACCCCGACCGGACCCGGCAACCGAGGGAGAGGTGCCGGGGGGACGGCGCCGGATCGATTTCGCCAGACGATCCGCCGACGCCCACCGGCGGCCCCGACCGGACAGTCGAAGGCTCAGTCGCCGTCGGCGTCGGAGACGACGGTTTGGTGGCGGGGGGGCTCGACGGTCTT
>JAPPDX010000038.1 GCA_028824415.1 bacterium
TGCTGGAGCTGCTGGAGCCCTACGCCGGCCACCGGGGCCGGGTCGTCCGCCTGGTTAAAGCCGCCGGCATCGGCCCGCCGAGGCACCACCCTGCCCCGACGCGCTACGACATCAGTCGGATCTAGCCAGCCCGGCGCGTTGCCTTGGCGGCTTGGCGTGCGGCTTTGGCCTCTCGGTGGGCCAGGGTGCGCTCCACGTAGACGGCCACTTCAGGAGTCTTGCAGCCGGTCTGGCCATGGTCGACCTCCACCGGCCCGATGCGCTCGGCGGCAGCCAGCACCGAGCGGCGCAGGTTCCCGTCCCGCAGTGCGATCACGATGAGCGCGCCGTTCATCTCGTGGCGGACCCGGTTGGGTCGCCCATCAAGTTCGGCCTCGATCTGGCGCACAAGCGCCCGCAGTTCCCCCACGGACCAGATCCCGGGATCCTCAGCGCTGCAAGTGACGATGAACCAGCCGACCGACGCGGGCCACTCGCTGGGATCGTCTCGCCAGGCGTCGCTCAGCGCCCGGGCGTGCCGCGTCTGGGCGCACAGCCCGCCCAGGCCCTCGGCCAGGATGTAGTTGTCGACGTCACGAAGCCACCGGCGAGCCAGCGACTCATCCAGCGCGGCAGGGTCGGCTACCCGCAGCGCCAGCACCCGGGCGTCGTGGTTGCCGGTGTCCCACAGCCGCCGGGCCAGCGCATGGTCGGTCCTGATCGGCTTGGCGATCTTGCCCAACTCTGCGTAGCTGACCCCGAACATGGGCTCGGCCGCGCCGTGGCGCGCATAGACCTTGCGGTTCTGGGCTGTCCCCGCCGCCTCCAACGCCGCCATGACTGCGCTGATGTCACTGGTCGTCTTGCTGGTTGCCTTGCTGTTCACGGCAACTCCCTTGTCGCTTCCTGTTCCAGCCGGCTCACTCGAAGTCTCGAGTGAACAGCCGATAGCCCACAAGGTCGCCGAGGTTCGCTGAGTTCGACAACACGACTACCCCCTCACCGGCCTCAAGGTCGAAGCCTACGAACGAGCTGTAGCCGCCGGTGGCACCGTTGTGCCACACGAACCGGCGGTCGCCCTCGACCGCGATGATCCACCCGAGCCCGAGGTCCATGCCCAGCGCCGGGTCCGGCACCTGCGGGGCGTGGGCGAACTCCATCGCAGCCTCCAGCGGCGACTCCTGCAGCCCCATGTTCGCCTCAATGAAGGTCAGCAGGTCATTCACGGTTGACCGGAGCGCCCCCGCGCCCGCAAGGACGTTCAGGTCCCAGTTGGCGGCGGGCCGGAGTCGCTCGTCGTGGCCCGGGGCCAGGCGCGCCCGCAGGGGCAGCGTCAGCTCAACGGCGGTGTCGGCCATACCCAGCGGCTTCAGGATCCGCTCGGTCACCAGAGCCTCGTAGTCGGTGCCCTCCCCGAGCGCGAGCGCATGGCCCAGCAGGCCGTAGCCGACGTTCGAGTACTCGACCACCTCGCCGATGTCCCGGCGTAGCTCGTGCGTCGACAAGAACGCGTAGAGACGCTCGGCGTCGTAGTCCGCGTACGGGTTGGTGTGGTCGGCCGGGTCGAAGTTGTCGGGCAGGCGGGGCAGGCCCGAGCTGTGGGTGGCCAGATCGCCCAGGGTGATCTCGGCTTCGCCGCGGGTCGGCATCCGGGCCGCAGCGCCCAGCAGGGCCTGCACCGGCGTGTCGATCCCCAACTCCCCCCGCACCACGAGGTCGGCCAGCATCGTGGAAGTGAACACCTTCGTGACCGAGCCGATCTCGAAGACGGTGTCTCCGTCGGGCTCGGTCGGATCGTCGGCGCTGAGTCGTCCGTAGCCGACGACCAGGCGCCCCTCCTTGGTCGTCACGCCGGCCACGATCCCGACGCTCAGCTCCTCGTCGTCGACGAACCACTCCAGCAGGCCGCGGATCTGGTCCTCGGTCACCGGCTCAACATCAGAGCCTGCCTCCGGTGTCTGAGTGTCAGGCGCGGCCTCTGGAGTCTCCACATCAGACACGGCCACAGATGTCTGAGCATCGGGCGCGGCCTCTGTTGTCTCAACATCCGATCCACTGGGCGTCCCAACATCCGGCTCGGCGACAGGTGTCTGAGCATCGGGCGCGGCCTCTGTTGTCTCAACCTCGGGCTCGACTTCAGATGCGCGAGCATCCGGCTCGGAGTCGGTCACGGTGGTAGGGCCCGCACAAGCGGTGCACCACAGCGCAAGGCCGACCCCGGCTGCGAGCGCCCTTCGCGTGGAACGTCCCCTCTCAGCTCAGGCCCAGTTCTGACATCCGGTCCAGCACGCGCTCGGTCTCGGCGGCGATGGTGGTGCTATCGCCGTGGCCAGTGTGCACCACCGTGTCGGGCGGCAGGGTGAGCAGGCGATCGCGGATGCTGCGAAGGATGGTGGGCTCGTCGCTGTAGCTACGGCCGGTGGCCCCCGGCCCGCCGCAGAACAGGGTGTCGCCCGACAGCACCCGGCCGTCGGTGGCGTCGTGGAAGCAGCAGCAGCCCGGCGAGTGTCCCGGCGTGTGGATCACCCCGAGTTCGTGGCCGCCCGCGGCCAGCATCGAGCCCGGCTCCAGGTCGCGGTCGGGCGAGTCGCCGGGGTGGACCACGTCCCACAGCATCCGGTCGCTGGGATGCAGCAGCACCGGCGCGTCCACCGAGTCGCGCAGCGCCACCGCCGCGTTTATGTGGTCGTTGTGGCCGTGGGTGCACACGATGGCCGCCACCCTCCGGCCCGCCACTGCGGCCGCGATGGGCTCATGGTCGTGGGCGGCGTCGAAGATCAGCACCTCGCGGTCGTCACCCACCAGCCAGATGTTGTTGGTGACCTCCCACTCGCCGCCGTCGAGAGCGAAGA
>JAPPDX010000089.1 GCA_028824415.1 bacterium
TGGGCGACATCGCCGACTGGAGCACCACGGCGTCCATCTCCTCGCGGATGTTCAGGAGCGCGCTCTCGATGATCTCCAGCGTCGCCAGATCCACGGCTGCGGCCTCGGTGATCATCCGGGGTCCTCCGGCGAGATCAGGAGGTTGGCCCAGGCGTCGGTGAGGGCGACGTGGCCCCCGTGAACGAAGGTGGTGGTGTCGGTCTGGGTGATGATCGCCGGTCCGGCGACGGCGTCGCCTGCACGCAGGCGCTCGCGCTGGAACACTCCGGCGGGCACCCAGCGGCCCTGCTCGTAGACCTGCTCGGTGGAGGTGCGGGCCGCGCTGCCGTCGCCGGGCACGACCCTCTGGGGCTCCCGATCGCTGCGCGGGGCGGGGCCACGCGCCTCGACGCGCACGTTCACCATCTCGATGGGGGCCTCCGGGACGAACCCGTAGAGACGCTGATGCTCGCTGCGGAAGCGCTCGGCGAGGGCGTCGATCAGCACTTCGCCGCCGTCGCCGGTGGGCACGGCGACCTCGATCTCGTACCCCTGGCGCAGGAAGCGGAGATCGCAGGTGTACGCCAGCACACCTCCCGTGAGGCCTTGCGCGTTCAGCCATGCCTGCGCCCGGTCAACCATCTCGGCGAACGCCTTGGTCACGTCCTCGTCCCTGCCGGCTCGCAGTTCCCGGATGAGCGTCTGGCTGAAGGAGTTCCGGTGCCCGACCGTGTGGAACCCGTACGCCGACAGCACGCCGGGTGCGGGAGGCACCAGCACCGGGAAGCATCCCAGCAGCCCGGCGAGCGCATTCCCGTGCAGCGGACCGGCGCCGCCGAAGGCGACCAGGGTGTAGTCCCGGGGATCCAGCCCGCGCTCCACCGACATGATCCGCAGTGCCCCCGCCATCTTCTCGTTGGCGATGTCCACCACTGCCTGCGCGGTCTCGTGCACGCTCATGCCGAGGTTCGATCCGAGGAGTCCGAGCGCCCGCTCGGCGGCCTCGCGGTCCAGCGTGATCTCGCCGCCGAGCAGGCCCGCGGGAAGCCTGCCCAGCACCAGGTTGGCGTCGGTGACGGTGGGGCGATCACCGCCGCGCCCGTAGCAGACCGGCCCCGGCTCGGCGCCCGCGGAGGCGGGGCCGACGCGCAGGCCGCGCAGCAGCTCGGGCACGAAGGCGATCGAACCGCCGCCGGCGCCGATGCTGCGGACGTCCACGCTGGGCGAGCGGACAGGGTGGTCGCCCACGACCGTGTCGCGGGAGATCAGCGCCTCACCGCCCGTGCAGACCGAGACGTCGGTGGAGGTCCCGCCCATGTCGAGGGTCAGGATGTCGCTGAACCCTGCGGCGCCCGCGACCGCCAGCGCGCCGGCGACCCCGCCCGACGGTCCGGAGATGATGGTCTCCACGGGACGCACCGCCGCCGCGTCGCTCGACATCAGACCGCCGTCGGAGCGCACCACGTTGACGGCGCAGTCGAGCCCCTCGGCGCGCAGCCGGGAGCCGAAGGCCTGCAGCGATCGGGACACCGAGGGCGAGATGTAGGTGTTGACCACCGCGGTCATGGCGCGCTCGTACTCCCTGTACTCCGGCAGCACCTCATGCGAGAGGGTCACGTGCAGATCCGGTGCCACGTCGCCGGCGATGCGGCGCACCTGCAGCTCGTGGTCGGGGTTGGCGTAGCTGTGCAGGAACACGACGGCGATGGCCTCCGCGCCGCGCTCGGCCAGGTCACCGACGGCACGGCGGGCGGCCTCGGCGTCGAGGGGGACCTCGACGGTCCCGTCGGCCCGCACCCGTTCGGGGATCTCGCGGGTCAGCTCGAGGGGCACCAGCGGGTCGGGTTTCACCCAGCTCAACCAGCCGACGAGGGGTCCCGGCGTCTGGGAGCGCGCCAGGTGCAGGATCTGGCCGAATCCGGCGGTCGTCAGCAGTCCGATGGTGGCGCCACGCCGGGTGAGCAACACGTTGAGCGCCGCCGTGGAGCCGTAGTGCAGCGACGCGATGTCGCTTCGGCTCACACCACCGGCGCCGCACACCTTGGCGATCCCGTCGGGCACCGCCTCCGTCGGGTCGCTCGCGGAGGGGGTCTTGGCGATCCACGTCTGCCCGGAGGATGTGTCCGTCAGGACCAGATCGGTGAACGTGCCGCCGGCGTCGACGGCCAGGGACAGGCTCATGACGCTCCGGGACCGGCGAGCGGGTGGGTCACCGGATCACCCGGTTGCGGTCTTGCCGGCGGGAGCGGGCAGGACGGCCAGCACCGCGTCCAGTTCCGTGACGTCGCCGTACTTGGCGTCGATGTCGAACAGGTTGGCCTCGTGCGGCTCGGCGGCGATGTCACCGACGCATTGGCGGGGAATGATCGTCCGGAAGCCGCTCTGCATCGAGTCGATCGCCGAGGCGCGCACGCACCCGCTCGTCGTACATCCCGCCAGGATGACCGTGTCAACACCCAGGCCGGTGAGGTATGACGCCACCGTGGTGCCGAAGAAGGCGCTGGCGAAACTCTTGACGACGACCGGCTCGTCGGGTCGGCGTCCGAGGCGCTCGTCGAGTTCGACCATCTCGCTGCCGGCCACCGCGTACTTCAACGTCGGGCACTTGTCGATGAACCGGCCGGCGTCCCGTGCCGGATCGTCATAGGCGACGACCGTGTACACGATCGGCACACCATGCGAGCGGGCGGCGGCGAGCAGCCTCGCTGTCGCATCGATGGCGTCGGAGAAGTCGCCCCCACCCGGGATGGACGGATCGACGAAGCAGCGCTGGAAGTCCACGAC
>JAPPDX010000020.1 GCA_028824415.1 bacterium
GTGGCCATGGAGTGCGGGGCGATGCAGTTGACGCGGATGCCGAAGCGGCATAGCTCGGCGCCGGCGTTCTTGGTGAGCCCCACCACGGCGTGCTTGGCGGCGGCGTAGGCGTGCGGGCCGAGGCCGCCGATGACGCCCGCCGTGGAGGCCATGCTGATGATCGAACCGGTGTGCCGGGGTTTCATGACCCGGGCGGCGTGCTTCATGCCGTAGAAGACGCCGTGCAGCAGCACGTCGATCGTGAATTCCCATTCGGGGGCGGGGATCTGGTCGATGGGCCCGCGGGCGCCCACGATCCCGGCGTTGTTGAACATGACGTCGAGCTGCCCGAAGTTGTCGACGGCGAGGTCCGCGAGCGCCGCCACGTCGTCCTCGCTGGTGACGTCGCATTCGATGAACCGGGCCGCCTCGCCGAGATCGTCCGCGATCGCCCGCCCGGCCTCCACCTGGATGTCACCGAGCGCCACGCGGGCGCCCTCGGCCACGAAGAGGCGGGCGGCGGCCTCGCCGAAGCCGCTGGCGCTCCCGGTGATGGCGGCCACCTTGCCGTCGAGTCGTCCTGTCATGGTCGGTCCTTTCGTCAGTCGCTTGCGGTTTCCCGGGTGTGGGCCGCCGGTGGCCGTCGGCGGATCGTCTGGCGAAATCGATCCGGCGCCGGCCGGCGGGGAACGCACCACCGCGGCGCCCTCCGTGGGGTTCTGGAACCTGCGCGCACGGCTCCGCCGGTAGATGTTCGGTCGGCTTGCGCCCTCCGTGGGGTTCTGGAACCTGCGCGCACGGCTCCGCCGGTAGATGTTCGGTCGGCTTGCGCCCTCCGTGGGGTTCTGGAACCTGCGCGCACGGCTCCGCCGGTAGATGTTCGGTCGGCTTGCGCCCTCCGTGGGGTTCTGGAACCTGCGCGCACGGCTCCGCCGGTAGATGTTCGGTCGGCTTGCGCCCTCGGCAGGATTCGAACCTGCGCACACGGCTCCGGAGGCCGCTGCTCTATCCCCTGAGCTACGAGGGCCGGACTCGCAGGCTAACGCTGCGGTCGCCGCGCCCGCACCGGTACGCTGAGTGTCCGATCCGGGTGGCCGGCCACCCTTCAGGGACCGGTCCGGAGGGACTGGTCCGGGCCGCACGAGGCCGCCGGGGCGGTTCCCACCACTGCCGCACACCGCCGAGGGGCTGCCGGATCGCCCTGAGGCGCTCGAGGGATTTGCATCATGATCCGCAAGCATCTGATCGACGCCCTCTCCGCAGCGCTCGCCCGCTCGGGTGTTGAGCCGCTGCCGGCCACGATCGAGATCGGGCGCCCGGCTCGCGCCGAGCACGGCGACTGGTCCTCCAACGTGGCGCTGGTGTGCGCCAAGGTGGCCGGGCGGAACCCGCGCGACCTGGCGCAGGAGCTGGCCGAGCGGATCGCCGCCGACCCGCCCGTCCACCTGCGCCGGGTGGAGGTGGCGGGGCCGGGGTTTGTGAACTTCCACCTCGACGGCGGCTGGTTGCACGACGTGTTGCGCCAGGTCATCGCCGAGGGCACCGACGGTTACGCCCGGGCCGACTTCGGCGCCGGGACCGCGGTGAACGTGGAGTTCGTGAGCGCCAACCCCACCGGTCCGCTGCACGTGGGCGGCGGGCGCTGGGCCGCCTACGGCGACACGCTCTGCAACATCCTGGCCCGCTGCGGCTTCGCCCCGCACCGGGAGTACTACCTCAACGACCGCGGCCGCCAGATGGACGCCTTCGCGGAGTCGCTCGTGGCCCGCAATGGGGGCGGCGAGCCGCCGGAGGACGGCTACCACGGCGACTACATCACGGAGTGGGCGGCCGAGATGCCCGCCGGCGCCGACGCCTTGGAGTGGGGCTACGCCCGCGCCCGGCGCGACGTGGCCGGCAGCGTGGCGCGCCTCGGCGTGCGGTTCGACACCTGGTCCAGCGAGCGGGCCCTCGTCCGCTCCGGGGCGGTCGAGGAGACCCTCCGGACCCTGGAGGCCTCCGGGGCGGCCTACCGCGCCGACGGGGCGGTGTGGCTGCGCAGCGCCGACGGCGGCGACGACAAGGACCGGGTGCTGGTGCGCTCCGACGGCGAGCCCACCTACCTGCTGCCCGACATCGCCTACCACGCCGACAAGCTGGCCCGTGGCTTCGACCTGCTGATCGACGTTTGGGGCGCCGACCACCACGGCTACGTGGAGCGCCTGACGGCCGGCGTCTGTGCCCTGGGGCACCGCCGCGAGCAGCTGGAGGTGGTGCTGGGGCAGTTGGTCACGGTGATGCGCGGCGGAGAGGAGGCCAAGATCTCCAAGCGGGCCGGGAACCTGGTGCTGCTCGACGACCTGGTGGACATCGTCGGCGCCGACGCCGCCCGCATGACGTTCCTGCTGCAGTCCCTGGGCAGCCGCCAGACCATCGACCTGGACGTCGTGGCGGCGCAGTCCATGGAGAACCCGGTGTTCTATGTGCAGTACGCGCACGCCCGAATCTGCTCGTTGATGGCCACCGCCGCCGAGCGCGGCGTCGACCGCCCGCCGGTTGACGACGTGGCGCTGGAGTTGCTGAGCGACCCGCGGGAGCTGGAGGTGCTGCGGAGCCTGCACGCCCTCGGCGACGTGCTGGCCGAGGCGGCCCGCGAGCGGGCGCCCCACAAGCTCACCACCTGGGCGCGCCAACTGGCCGGCGCCTTCCACGGCTTCTACCACGACTGCCCGGTGCTGCGCAGCGACCTGGACCCGCCACTGGCGGCCGCCCGCCTGTGGCTCACCGAGGCGGCCCGCATCGGCCTGGTCATCGCCCTGGACCTCCTGGGTGTCAGCGCCCCCGAACGCATGGAGTCCCTCGCCGCCGACTCCGGGGAGGCGGCGGAGTGATGCGCGCCCCCCTCTCAATCGTCGTTCGGTCCGTCGCGGTCGTCATTCGGGCCCTCCCGGTCGTCATTCGGATCGTCCCGGTCGCCATTTGGGCCGTCCCCACCGTCATTCCGGCCACCCCGATCGTCATTCCGGCCACCCCGATCGTCATTCCGGCCACCCCGATCGTCATTCCGGCGGAGGCCGGAATCCAGCGCCCCGCGCGCCGATCCGCACTGCGGACGGCTCGCTGGGGGATTCTCTAGGGGCGCGCCATGGCCGGACCTCTACCTTCCCAACTGCTGCCCGACGGCGCCACCTGCGACGCTGCTGGCCGGCTCTCCGTGGCCGGCTGCGATCTCGTCGAGCTGGCGGGCCGCTTCGGCACGCCGCTGATCGTCTATGACGAGGACCATCTGCGGGAGCGCTGCCGCGAAGCCTCAGCCGTCTTCGGCGACGGTGCCGTGGTCTACGCGGCCAAGGCGTTCCTCTGCCGTGCCATGGCCCGGCTGGTCGCCGAGGAGGGCCTGCACCTCGACGTGGCCACCGGCGGCGAGCTGCACGTGGCCCTGACCGCCGGCTTCCCGCCCGAGCGCCTGGTGCTACACGGCAATAACAAGTCCTTCGACGAGCTGAGAGCGGCCGTCGACGCCGGCGTGGGCCGCATCGTGGTGGACAGCTTCGACGAGTTGGACCTCCTCGACGCTCTGGCGGCTGAGCGCGGCTGCCGTCCTGCTGTGCTGCTGCGGGTCACCCCCGGCGTGGAGGCGCACACCCACGTCTACCTGGCCACGGGCCGTGACGACTCGAAGTTCGGTTTCACGGTGTCCACCGGCGCCGCCGCCGAGGCGGTTGCCCGCGCCCGCGCCGCCGACTCGGTGGAGTTGGTGGGGATCCACGCCCACATCGGCAGCCAGGTGTTCCGTCTCGACTCGTTCCGCCGGGCCGTGGCGGTGGTGGCCGGCTTCGCCAACCCGCTGGGTCTGGCCGAACTCTCCGTCGGCGGCGGCCTGGGCGTGGCCTACGTGACCGGCGAGGAGGCTCCGACGATCAGCGCCTGGGGCGAGTCGGTGCTCGAGGCCGCCGCCGAGGCCGGGGTCACGGCGCGCCTCAGCGTCGAGCCGGGCCGTGCCATCGTGGCCTCGGCAGCCATCGCCCTCTACACGGTGGGAACCGTCAAGGTGCTGCCCGGCATCCGCACCTACGTGGCCACCGACGGCGGCATGAGCGACAACCCGCGCCCGGTGCTCTACGGCAGCGGCTACGAGGCGTTCCTGCCCCGCGCCGCCACCGCCGAGCGTCCCCGCGCCGTCAGCGTCGTGGGCAAGCACTGCGAGTCCGGCGATGTGCTGGTTGCGGACGGGTGGGTGCCGGAGGACCTGGCAGTCGGCGACATCCTGGGCATCCCGGTGGCCGGTGCTTACGGCTACTCGATGGCCTCCAACTACAACAAGGTGCCCCGCCCCGCCGTCGTCTTCGTCCGCAACGGCGACGCCCGCCCCGTCATCCGCCGCGAGACCTTCGAGGACCTGCTGCGCCTCGACCTGTAGTTGCAGGCACCATGGGATCCCGGACTGGCGGTGGCGCCGCGGCCTCGAGCATTCCTCAACTTGGATCGTCAGGCGGTCTCGTGACTTGCCAGCCCTCGTTAGTTAGGACTTCGGCGGCCTGTGCCGGGAAGCGACGGACAGCGGCGCGGAGCTGCCGCTCGTGATACTCGTGCCGTCCTCGCTCCAATGCGTCTTTCCAACCCGGGCGGGGGGTTACGAGTTCTTCGAGAATGCAGAATTCGATGATGTCCTCAAGGCATGGTCGAAACCTTCGTCCCCCGACCGGGATGTGGAGGTCAGCGGGCTTCCGCTCCGCAAGGCCACAACTGTCGAGCATCCGTTGCAATGTCTCCGATTGGCCGTGGAGGTGGATGTGTGCCTCGGGATAGGGGTTCGGCGGCTCCCTCACGAAGTCGTAGGTGACGATGGGCGTTGAAGCGTCGTCCGCTCGGAGTGTGTAGGTGCTCCTATCGGTGGTAAGGAACTCACCGGAGTCGTCGAGATCGAGAGTGTGGAGAAAGTCGAGATGAAGCGGAGCCTGAGATCCCGAGGTGGTAAGAGGGATTGCTTCACCGAGAGGGTTGTTCTTCCCGACCTTGTATCCAATCACCTCACGGTCGTGCGGGTCCATTACGACCGAGAGCCGGGGACCGTTGGTGACGGTGCCGTTCAGGACACTTGAGACCGTGCCGGCAAGTCTCTTCGCTTGGCGCTGAAGGTCAGCGCGTCGGCGCGGCAAGGGACGACACGACGAACCAGGCGCGGCGCGCTATCTCGCTGGAGAAGCGCCCGGCTTCCGCCTGCTCCTGGAGCTGTTCCCACGTGCATTCAGCAGCAGCGAGCGCGTTGTCGATCGCTTCACGCACGTCCGATTCATCTAGTAATTCGAGGTGGATGTCGTCGTAGTCGCTCATGGTGGTCCTCCGCCTCGTCGGCCATATTCAGTATTGCACCCAGGTGCGACAATTCATTGCTGTCTCAAGCTGAACTCGAGACTCCGCGGGAATTGAGCTTCGGATCGGCGGCGATGGTCACCGGCCCGGACCGAGATCCGAGGTGCCGGGGGCCGGGTGTCGGGCGGCTGCGCCGGTAGCGTGACCGGGATGGTTGCTCCCGCTTCTGCCACCTCCGGCGCCGCGCCCGAGCCGCGGCGGATCGGTGTCGGCATCCTGGGTGGCGGCACGGTCGGCGCCGCGCTGGTCGGGCTCCTGGACGAGCGGCGCGCCGACATCGCCGCCCGCTGCGGTGTGGACGTCGAGCCGGTGGCGGTGGCGGTCCGCTCGCCGGAGCGTGAGCGCCCCGGCGTGCCGGCGGGTCTGCTCACCGGCGACGCGGCCGCTGTGGTGGCGCGCCCCGACGTGGACGTCGTGGTGGAGCTCATCGGCGGCATCGAACCGGCCCGGGAGTTGCTGCTGGCGGCACTGGCCGCCGGCAAGCCCGTGGTCACCGCCAACAAGGAGGTCATTGCTGCCCACGGCGGGGAGCTGTTCGACGCCGCCCGCAACGCCGGCGTGGACCTGCTGTTCGAGGCGGCGGTGGGTGGCGCCATCCCGCTGGTGCGGGCGCTGCGGGAGTCCCTGGCGGGCGAGTCGGTGCGCCGCATCATGGGCATCGTCAACGGCACCACCAACTACATCCTCAGCCGCATGACCTCCGGCGGGTCCAGCTACGTGGACGCCCTCGCCGAGGCGCAGGCCCTGGGCTACGCCGAGGCCGACCCCCGCGCCGACGTGGAGGGCCACGACGCCGCCGCCAAGGCCGCCATCATGGCCGCCATCGTCTTCGGCGCCGAGGTCACCGCGGCCGACGTGCACTGCGAGGGCATCAGCACCCTCAGTCCCAACGACATCGCCTTCGCCCACCGCCTCGGCCACGTCATCAAGCTCCTCGCCATCGCCGAGCGCGTCGACGGCGGCGCGGTGGCGGTGCGCGTGCATCCGGCGATGGTGCCCGAGGACCACCCGCTGGCCTCGGTGCGTGACAGCTTCAACGCCGTGTTCGTGGAGGGCGACGCCTGTGGCGAGTTGATGCTCTATGGCCGCGGCGCCGGCGGCCGCCCCACCGCCTCGGCGGTCCTCGGCGACCTCGTCGACGCGGCGGGCAACCTCCGCCGGGGCGCCCCCGGCGGACCGGCACCCACCGCGCCCGCTCGCATCCACCCCATCGGCGAGCTCCACACCGCCTACTACCTGGCGCTGGAGGTGATCGACCGCCCGGGCGTGCTGGCCGCGGTGGCCGGCGTGTTCGGCCGCCACGGCGTGTCGATCCGCTCCATGGAACAGGAGGGTCTCGGCGAGGAGGCCCGCATCATCTTCATCACCCACGTGGCCTGCGAGAGCGACATGCGGGCGACGCTCGACGACCTGCGCCACCTCGAAGCGGTCCGGCAGGTGGGGAGCGTGCTGCGCGTCATCGCCGACGAATGAGCCTCAGCTACATCTCCACCCGCGGCCGCGCCCCCGAACTGGCCTTCGCCGACGTCCTCCTGGCCGGCCTGGCAACCGACGGAGGCCTCTACGTCCCCCAAACCTGGCCCACCCTCGCCGACGGGCACCGGCGGCCCCCACCCGGACAGACGTACGCCGAGACTGCCGTCGAGGTCATGTGGCCGTTTGTCGACGGCCAGATCGAAAGGGAGGCGTTCGAGGCGCTCACCGCCGACGCCTACAGCACGTTCGACAACCCCGACGTGGCCCCGCTGGTCCCCCTTGACGAGGAACAGAACGTCTGGCTCATGGAGCTGTTCGGTGGCCCGACGCTGGCGTTCAAGGACATCGCCCTGCAGCTTGTGGGGCGGCTGTTCGATCACGAGCTGACCCGGCGCGGCGAGCGGGTCACGATCGTCGGCGCCACCTCCGGTGACACCGGGTCGGCGGCCATCGAGGCGTGCCGCGACCGCGACTCCCTCGACATCTTCGTGCTGCACCCCCGCGGCCGCGTCTCGGACGTGCAGCGCCGCCAGATGACGACGGTGCCGTCGGCGAACGTGCACAACATCGCCGTCGACGGCAGCTTCGACGACTGCCAGGACCTGGTGAAGGCCATGTTCGCCGACGAGGCGTTCCGCGGTCGCCACCGTCTGGGCGCCGTCAACTCCATCAACTTCGCCCGGGTCATGGCCCAGGTCGTCTACTACGTGGTGGCGGCGCGGGCGCTCGGTGGGGTCGGGGCTGCCGGGCCGGTGAGCTTCGCCGTGCCGACCGGCAATTTCGGCAACGTGTACGCCGGGTATGCGGCGCACCGCATGGGCCTCGACGTGTCGCAGTTCGTGGTCGGCAGCAACGTCAACGACATCCTCGCCCGGTTCTTCGCCGGCGCCCACCTGGAGATCCGCGAGGTGGTGCCCACGATGTCGCCCAGCATGGACATCCAGGTGTCGTCCAATCTGGAACGCCTGCTGTTCGAGTTGCTCGGGCGTGACGGCGCCGCCACCGCGGCGCTGCTGGAGGGTTTCCGTGCCAGCGGCGAGGCCGGCCTGGCGCCCGAGGCGGCGGCCGGGCTGGCGCCGTTGTGGTCGGGGGCGCGGGTCGATGAGGCCCGGACGCTGGCGGTCATCGGCGACGTGCATCGCCGGACGGGGATGATGATCGATCCGCATACCGCCGTTGGCGTGGGCGCCGCGGCGGCCGCCCGGCGCGACCCGGCGACGCCGATGGTGGTGCTCGCCACCGCGCACCCGGCGAAGTTCCCCGACGCCGTGGAGGCGGCCTGCGGGGTGCGTCCCGCACTGCCCGAGCGGCTCGCCGACCTGGCGGAGCGCCCGGAGCGCTGCGCCATGCTCGACAACGATCTCGGGGCGGTGCAGCAATACGTGGCGGCGCACACCCGCGTCGACGGCGACCGGTGAGTTGGAGGCGAGCGTGAAGTACGTGGCGGCGGACACCCGCGTCGACGGCGACCGGTGAGTTGGAGGCGAGCGTGAAGTACGTGGCGGCGGACACCCGCGTCGACGGCGACCGGTGAGTTGGAGGCGAGCGTGAAGTACGTGGCGGCGGACACCCGCGTCGACGGCGACCGGTGAGTTGGAGGCGAGCGTGAAGTACGTGGTCTGCATTCCCGACGGCTGCGCCGACGAGCCGGTGCCCGCCCTCGACGGCCGCACCCCCCTGGAGGTTGCGCGCATGCCGACGCTGGCTCGCCTGGCGGCTCGGGGCACCCTGGGGCGGGCCCGGGTGATCCCCGAGGGCCTGCCGGCCGGCAGCGACGTGGGGAATATGTCGATCCTGGGTTACGACCCGGCGCGCTACCACAACGGCCGGGCGTCCATCGAGGCCGCCGCCATGGGGCTGCGCCTCGAAGCCGACCAGGTGGCGTACCGCTGCAATCTCGCCACCGTGACCGGCGACGGCACGATGGCGGACTTCGCCGGCGGGCATCCGTCCAGCGCCGCCGGCGCCGAGGTGATCGCCGCCCTGCAGGCCGAACTCGGCGGGGAGGTGACGTTCCACGCCGGCGTCCAGTACCGCCACATCATGGTGGCCCCCGACTCCTGGGCCGAAGCCGACTGTGCCCCGCCCCACGACCTGACCGGCCAACCGGCTGTGCTGCCCACCGGACCGGCCGCTCCCCGGCTGCTCGCCCTGATGGAGGCCTCCCGCCACGTGCTGGCCCGTTTCGACATGGAGGCCACACAGGTCTGGTTCTGGGGACAGGGCCGCAACCCGGAGATGCCCGCCTTCGTCGACCGTTTCGGCAAGACCGCCGGGTTGGTCAGCGCCGTTGACCTGGTGCGGGGGCTGGGCGTTCTCACCGGCATGGACGTCGTCACGGTGCCCGGCGCCACGGCCTGGTACGACACCAACTACGAGGGCAAGCGCGACGCCGCCCTGGCGGGGCTGGCGGCCGGCGCCGACCTGTTCGTGATCCATGTGGAGGCCAGCGACGAGGCCGGTCACGCCGGCGACGTCGACGAGAAGGTGCGCAGCCTCGAGAACTGGGACCGGCGCATCCTCACCGACCTGGTGGCGGGCCTGGACGAGCTCGGCCCGTGGCGCCTGCTGCTGCTGCCCGACCACGCCACGCCGCTGGAGTTGCGCACCCACACTGCCGATCCCGTGCCGTACCTGCTGGCGGATTCGCACACCGACGGGCCCGGCGGCTCCTACACCGAGGCGGCGGTGGCCGGCGCCCCGGTGGTGGCCGGGCACCGCCTGATGGAGGAGTTGCTGCGCCGCTGAGCCCGCCGGTCCCGCGCCGGCAAAGGTTGTGGCCCAACGGGAGCGCGGTTACGCTGGGCTTCGCCTTCGGAACGCAGTCGCAGCCCGAAGGTTCGGTGAGCGCCCCGAAATGCTTAGTGAGTGCATCGTGCACCCACAGCGGCAGCCACCGCCAAGGTTGCACAGGGGCTCCCCGTCGCCAGTTTCTGATCTGGGCGTAAAGACGAGCCGGCTGCTGAGCCGGCCTGTGGAAGTGAGGTTGAGGTGAGCACCGAGACCGTCGAGGCGCAACGCAGCCTATTCGAGGCCAAGAGCCGCGCCGAACTGATCGACATCGCCACTGCGATGGGCGGACGCCCCTCGCAGCGGAGCCGCAAGGCCGATCTGGTCGACATGATCGTGGAGTTGGCCGGATTCGGGCCTGATTCCGGCGGCAACGCCGGCGCGGCCACCGGGTCGGACGCTCCGAGCGGCGACGGCGCAGAGGTCGCCGCGGCGACCACCGGCGAGGCCGGCGACGCTGTCGAGGCCGTCGAGGTGGCGGCACCGGCCGACGCCGACGGTGCGGCCCAGCCCGGCCCGTCCAACGGGTCCGAGCCCGGGGCCGAGACCGAGGCCACCGTCGAGAGCAGCCGGCAGCCCGCCGGCCGCTCCGAGTCCGGCGAGCGGCGCCAGGGCGACCAGCGGCGTCAGGGCGCCGAGCACCGCCAGCGGAGCGGCGGCGAGGGCCGTGGCGCCACGGCGACCGCCGAACGGTCCGAGCGCGGCGACCGCCCCGACGGTGACCGCGGCCGCTGGGAGGACGCTCCCACCGACTACGCCAACCGTCGCCGTCGCCGGGGCCGCGGCCGCGCCGACGAGGAGCCCTGGGAGGGCGAGCCGGTGGAGGTTGCCGGCTACCTCGACCTGCGGGACGAGGGCTACGGCTTCCTGCGCCTCAACGGCCACCTGCCGAGCCGCGAGGACGTGTACGTGTCGGTCAAGCAGGTGCGCCAGTTCGGCCTCCGCAAGGGCGACCACATCGCCGGCGGCTCCCGCCCGGCCAACCGCAGCGAGAAGAACCCTGCGCTGCTGCGCCTGGACGCCATAAACGGCAAGCCCCCCGAGGCGTCCCGCAAGCGCCCCAACTTCGAGGATCTCACGCCGCTGTTCCCCGACGAGAAGCTGCGCCTCGAGCGTGACGGGGACCGGGGCAACATGACCACCCGGATCATCGACCTCGTCTCGCCCATCGGCAAGGGTCAGCGCGGTCTCATCGTCTCGCCGCCGAAGGCCGGCAAGACGACGATCATGAAGGAGATCGCCCGCTCCATCGAGGTCAACAACCCCGAGGTGAAGCTCATCGTGCTGCTCGTGGACGAGCGCCCCGAGGAGGTCACCGACATGCGGCGCTGGCTGCTGCGGGGCGAGGTTGCGGCCTCCACCTTCGACCGCCCCGCCGAGGAGCACACCCATGTCGCCGAGTTGACTATCGAGCGTGCCAAGCGCATGACCGAGTCCGGCGAGGACGTGGTCATCATGCTGGACGGCATCACCCGCCTGGCCCGCGCCTACAACCTGGCGGCCCCCGCCACCGGGCGCATCATGTCCGGCGGCGTGGACTCCGGGGCCCTGTACCCGCCGAAGAAGTTCTTCGGCGCGGCCCGCAACATGGAGGAGGGCGGTTCGCTGACCATCCTGGCCACGGCGCTGGTGGAGACCGGCTCCAAGATGGACGAGGTCATCTTCGAGGAGTTCAAGGGCACCGGCAACATGGAGCTGCGGCTCGACCGCCGCACCGCCGAGCGGCGCATCTATCCCGCCATCGACGTGGACGCCAGCTCCACCCGCCACGAGGAGCTGCTCTTCGAGCGCAAGCAGTTGCAGCAGGTCTGGAAGCTGCGCCGGGTTCTCTCGGGCCTCGCGAGTGATCACGGCAACGGCGCGGCAGGCTTGGAGTTGCTGATCGACAGGCTGAAGACGTTCCCCGACAACGACGCCTTCCTGGAGGAAGTGGCCCGCGGGCCGATGGGCGGCTGAGCCGACCGCCCGCTGAGAGGAGCCGAGCGCATGAAACCCGACATCCATCCCAGTTATCGGCCGGTCGTGTTCCAGGACACGTCGTCGGGCGAGATGTTCCTCACCCGGTCGACGATCGACACCGCCGACACCGTCGAATGGACCGACGGCAACACCTACCCCCTGGCGAAGGTGGAGATCTCCAGCGCCAGCCACCCGTTCTTCACCGGCACGATGACGATCGTCGACACCGCCGGGCGGGTCGAGCGCTTCGAGCGGCGCTACGGCAGGCGCGACCGCAAATAGGGGAGTGCCGGAGAACCACCTCCACACCCGGCCCGCCGTTCGCCCATCATTCCGGCGGAGCCCGGAACTCAGTGTCCCGCGGCGGCGGGGGTTTCTCGTGCCGTCCGGGCCCTCTCTCCCGTCATTCGGGTCCTCTCTCCCGTCATTCCGGCGAAGGCCGGAATCCAGTCCTGCGAGTCCGGCTCCCGACCGACCCTGGGCCCGACCGACCCTGGGCCCGACCACACCGCTGTGCGATCGGACCGTGGCCCGATGAGCATCGACCCCTACTCCGAGCGCTTCGAGGCGCTGGCGGCCGAGCACGCCGACATTGAGGCGCGCCTCGCCGGCGGCGACCTGGCGCGTGACCGCAACGCCTTCCGCCAGGCCACGCGCCGGTACAAGCAGCTCAGCGAGATCACCGGTCGCGTGGACGCCCTGCGGGCGGCGCTGGAGGACCGGGACGCGGCCGGCGAGCTGCTCGCCGAGGCCACGCCCTCCGAGGCCGAGTCCATGAACGCCGAGGTGGCCGACGCCGACCGGCGCATCGCCGCCCTGGAGGCCGAGCTCACCGAGTTACTGGCGCCCCGCGACCCCAACGAGGGCAAGGACGTCATCGTGGAGATCCGCGGCGCCGAGGGGGGCGAGGAGGCCAACCTGTTCGCCAGGGAGCTCTTCGAGATGTACCTGGCCTACGCCGAGCGGCAGGGCTGGACGGTGGACGTGCTGGGCTCGCAGGCTTCCGATCTGGGCGGCATCACGAACGTGGCGTTCACGGTCGCCGGCGACGACGTGTGGCGGCGGCTGCGCTTCGAGGGCGGCCCCCACCGGGTGCAGCGTGTGCCCGAGACCGAGTCGCAGGGCCGCATCCACACCTCCTCGGCGACGGTGTCGGTGCTGGCGGAGGCCGACGAGGTGGAGGTGCAGATCGACGAGGCCGACCTGCAGGTCAGCGTGTTCCGCTCCTCGGGGCCCGGCGGCCAGTCGGTGAACACCACCGATTCGGCGGTGCGGGTCACCCACAAGCCCACCGGCCTGGTGGTGAGCATGCAGGACGAGAAGAGCCAGTTGCAGAACCGCAACAAGGCGCTGGTTGTGCTGCGGGCCCGGCTGCTGCGCCTGGAGCAGGAGCGGGTCGCCGCCGAGGCCTCCGACCAGCGCCGCAGCCAGATCGGCCGGGGTGGGCGCTCGGAGAAGATCCGCACCTACAACTATAAGGAGAACCGGGTCACCGATCATCGGGTGGGTCTCACCCTCTACAAGCTGGACCGGGTTCTGGCGGGCGACCTCGACGAGATCATCGAGGCGCTGGCCCGCCACGACCGCGAGCAGGCCCTGGCAACAGCCGCCCCCTGAGCCACGACTGGGTGAACTTGCGGACCGCCCGATCCGTCATTCCGGCGAAGGCCGGAATCCGGTGCCTGGCAACCCTGGCGCTGCCTGCCCTGAGGGGCTGTGGGATTCATGGATGACCTCATGAACACCGATGGGCTCGTGTCGTGGCGGGTGCTGTTCGCCGAGGCGACCGAGCGCCTGGCGGCCGCCGGTTTGAACTCGGCCGCCGTCGAGGCCCGGCGCATCGTGGCGACGGCCGCCGGCTGCGACGACGCCGCCTGGCACCGCGAGTTGGACCGGCCCGCCACCCGGCGCGGCGTGGCGTCCTTCGATTCGATGCTCGGTCGGCGCATCGCCGGCGAGCCACTGCAGTACGTGTTGGGTTCCTGGGGGTTCCGCACTCTCGACCTGTTCGTCGACCGCCGGGTGCTGATCCCCCGCCCCGAGACCGAGGTGGTCGCCGGCCGGGCCCTCGAGGAACTCCAGTGTCGCGCCGAGGAGTCCGCGGGCGGAGGCGGGGTGCCGCTCCGCTCCTCCACGCAGGCACGAGTCTCTGCAGCCCGGGGTCCCACCCCGCCCCCTCCGTCTGCGGCCCCGCGGCGAGCACCTGTCCTGCTGGCCGCCGACCTGGGGTGCGGCTCCGGGGCGATCGGGTTGTCGCTGGCGGCCGAGTGTCTGGATGTCGAGGTGATCTGCACCGACGTCTCGGCTGATGCCCTGGCGGTGGCGAGCGCCAACCTGGCCGGTCTGGGCCGTCCGGCGCAGCGTGTGCGGCTGGCGGAGGGCTCCTGGTACGAGGCGCTGCCCGGCGACTTGCGGGGGCGCTTCGACGTGATCGTCTCCAACCCGCCCTACATCGCCGAGGGCAGCGATTCGCTGCCCGCCGAGATCGCCGACTACGAGCCCCCGGTGGCGCTGTACTCGGGTGAGAGCGGTCAGGAGGCGACCGGCGAGATCCTGGCCGGATCAACAAACTGGTTGGCGCCGGGTGGTGCGGTGATCCTCGAGATGGCCGACGGCACGTCTGACCGCGTGCAGGACCTCGCCCACTCGTCCGGGCTGGTGGACGTTTCCGTGCGTCGGGACCTGGCCGGCGCCGAACGGGTGCTCGTCGCCCGCCGCCCCGGGTGACCGCTCCCGCGGCCCACCGAACCCCGCTCCGGAGCCACGCTGAGGATTCTCGCCGCCTGATCAATCGATGGCGAGGGCCTCGGCAAGTCTGGCGATGGCAGGATGGGCGTGGTCGCTGAGCCAGACGAGAGCCAGTTTGGCGGGAACGATGTCGGCGATGGGGATCGCCTCGGCGCCGGGCCGTTGGTAGAGGTCGCTGACCGTCTTCGCGGTGATGGCGATACCTCGACCGGCTGCCACGAGGTCCACGAGTTGCTCGGCGGAGATGGGCGCCGGCTGGACGGTGCGGGGGGTTGAGCCGTCCGGACGGGGGTTGACGAGCCAGAAATCCCGGTTGAAGTTGGAGTCGAGGACCGGTTCGGGCGCGATCTCGCCGATGTTGATGCTGGACCGTCCCGCCAGCCGGTGAGTCGACGGCAGGAGGGCGACGCGGGGTTCGGAGTGCAGTTCGCGCACCATGACTCCGGGTTCGGAATGCGGCAGATGGACGATCGCGGCGTCGGCAGAGGCGGTTCGCAGGTGTGTGAACGGCTCCGACCAGTCGATGCGGATGAGGTCGATCTCGAGGCTCGGCACAGCGGACGCCGCAGCCCGATCGATCCGTGACTTGAGTTCGTGAGGCGTCCCCGCCACGCAGGCGATGGTCAACTCCGTCGGTTCGACGGCCCGCCGGGTGCGGGCGACGGCGGCCTCTGCTTGCTGGAGCAGGACGCGAGCCTCCTCCAGGAACACCATGCCGGCACTTGTGAGCGCCACGCCGTTGCGCGACCGCTCCAGGAGCGCGCAGCCGATCTGAGCCTCGAAGCGCTTGATCTGTTGACTGAGCGCGGGCTGTGAGATGAACAACTGGTCCGCGGCACGGCCGAAATGGAGATCCTCGGCGACGGCCACGAAGTATCTGACGGTCCGTAGCGACAGATCCATAATGCAAACTTATCAGAGGCGTGCAAACTGGTCTTGGACAGCCAAATAGGTGTGTGCCTAGGTTCGATCCAGTCAGCGGTCGGTGGCGGGATCGTGGTTGGGGCCGCGGTCGGTCACCCGGAACTCGGGAATGGACAGATCGGGGGTCTGGACGTGACGGACGCAACTGGAGTATCGAGACGGGATTTCATCTGGATGTCGGCGGTCGCCGGAGCGGTCGTGAGTTCTCCGGCCTTGCTGGCCGCCTGCAGGGACTCCTCGGACAAGACCGGGGAGAACGGGTCTGAGGCGTCGGAGGTTGCCACGCAGGTGCGCTTCCAGTTCGACTGGATCAAGAATGTGCAGTTCGCGGGGCACTACGTGGCCGAGGATCAGGGCTACTTCGCCGCCGAGGGCGTCAGCGCCGAACTCGTCCAGGGCGGGGGCGGGATCGCCACGGAGGTGACGATCAACGGGCCAAGGATCAATCTGGGCGCCAGTTCGTTCCTGTCGCGGACCGTCGACGCCATCGCGGCCGGGGCCGATCTCGTGGTGCTCGGTGCGGCCCTGCAGCAGTCGCCGATCGGGTTCATCTACATGCCGGACAACCCGATCAACTCGATCCACGATCTGGTGGGCAAGCGGATCGGCCTGCAGGGGGAGGCGGGCATCGCCGACGTGAACACCCTCTTCGGTGTCAACGGTCTCCAGCCGGAGTATGAGAACGTCCCGGTCGGCTTCGATCCCAGCCCGGTTGTCGAGGGCGAGGTCGACGCGTACTACGCGTTCCTGACCAATCAGCCGCTGGCGCTGGAGGCCCGCGGTATCGACCACGGGGTTGTCAGCCTCGGTGACCTCGGCTGGACGCGGTACGGGCGGCTGTGGGTGACGACCCGGACGTTCCTCGCCGAGAACCGCGCCGCGGTCGTCGGGTACATGCGCGCCGGGATCAAGGGCTGGGAGCATGCATTCGCCGACAGCGACCTCGCAGTCGACCTGACCGTGAACACCTACGGCGTCGACCTCGGCCTCGATCCCCAGGCCGAGGCTGCCCAGCTGGCCGCCCAGAGCGAGTTCATGAAGAGCAGCGTGACCGCGGCGAAGGGGTTGTTCTGGCTGGACGACACCACCCTGGAAGGTGAGTACGAGGGCTTGCGCGTCGCCGGCCGCGAGGATCTCCCGGCGGTCGCCAGTCTTTGGGACAGGAGCGTCCTCGAGGAGGTCTACGACGGGGCCACCTCGCTGTACTGAGAGCAGATGCTCAGCCCGCAGTAGGGCTCACGTCGCACTGTGCGATCGAAACGGAGGCTGGTGAACGACACTCTGCTCGACGCGGACGGCGAGGAAGCGCTGTACAGCTCGTTCGGGCACTTCTGGCTCCCGGTCGCGTACTCGACCGACCTGACCGGCGATCCGGTAGCTGTCCGGGTGCGCGACAACGACCTTGTCCTGGCCCGCCTGAACGGGGAGGTGCGAGCGTTCGCCGACCTGTGCCCGCATCGGGGGGCGCGGCTGTCACTCGGTTGGGTCGAGGACGACTCGCTGCGCTGCGCGTACCACGGCTGGCTCTTCGACTGCGGCGGCGCGTGCATCCAGATTCCCGGAAGCGGGGATCGGCACATTCCCGCTCGGGCACGCCTGCGGGGTTATCAGTGTGTCGAGTCCGGCGGACTGGTCTGGGTCTGTCTCGAAGAGCACCCGCGTTTCGATGTCCCCCGGTTTGCCGAGTACGAGGATCCCGGCTATCGGATCGTCTCGATCCCCGCCGTCGACTGGAACGCGGGCGCCGCCAGGAGAGTGGAGAATTTCATCGACCTGGCGCACATCCCCTGGGTCCACGACGGCCAACTGGGCAGTCGCGACCGGCCCGAGCTGCCGAGCCACGACCTGCGGCGGGAGGGCGACTGCATCCACATGTGGGGATCGTTCGCCGAGGTGCCCAGCATCAAGACCCGGACGTCGGAACTCGACGAAGCGGACCCCTCGCTGACGTCTCGCCACAACTGGCGGGTCCATATGCCCCTGACGGTCTGGTGGCAGCAGGTCCTTCCCGGGGGCCGGCACTTCGGCCTTCTGGTGGCGGCGTTGCCCGTTTCCAGGGGCCTCACCCGGACGTTCATGTTGAACTTCCGGAACTTCGCCCAGGAGGAGCCCGACGGGCCCTTCTGCCAGTTCCAGGTGGAGATCGCCGAGCGCGACCGGGCGGTCGTGGAGTCGCAGCGCCCCGAGCAGTTGCCCCTCGACCTGACGGTCGAACTCCACACCCGCGCCGCGGACAAGATGTCGATCGAGTACCGGAGATGGCTGGTCGAACTCACGGGGGAGTCGCGGCCGTGACGCATCAAGGAGGTGGGAATCCATGACCGGCACCGCATCGAATGGAGGCGCACGACTCGGTAAGAGCCCATTGGGGCTCTCTCGGGTGGGGCTTGGCGCCTGGGCCATCGGCGGGGGCGGCTATCGCTTCGGCTGGGGGCCTCAGGCCGACGACGATTCCATCCGCACCATGCGGGCGGCCGTCGAGGCCGGCGTCAACTGGATCGACACGGCGCCCGTCTACGGGCGCGGCCATTCCGAGGAGGTCATCGGTCGGTTCCTTGACGGCGTTCCGGTTGCTGATCGACCCATGGTCTTCACCAAGTGCGGGATCGTGTGGGACCGCCAGGACCCCACGAAGTCCACGCGCACGCTGCACCCCGACTCGATCCGCGCCGAATGCGACGACTCGCTCAGGCGCCTGCGTGTCGAGTGCATCGATCTGCTGCAGTTCCACCAGCCCGACCAGGTCGGGACACGGGTCGAGGACTCGTGGGCCGCGCTGCTCGGGCTCGTCGACGCGGGGAAGATCCGGGCGGCGGGGGTCTCCAACTTCGAGGGCGATCCACTGGAGAGATGCTGGGCCGGCGGCCGGCTGACCTCGGTGCAGTCGCAGATGTCGCTGATCGACCGGGACGTCGGCGCCACGGTCGTGCCGTGGGCCGCGGCGCGCGGTGTCGGCGTGTTGGCGTACAGCCCGATGGCGTCGGGGCTGCTCACCGACTCGTTCGATGCCGGGCGCGTCGGAACCCTGCCGGAGGACGATTGGCGCAGCCGTGATCCCCGTTTCCAGGATCCGCAACTGGGTCGCGCCCTCCGGTTGCGCGAGTCTCTGAAGGCCGTCGCGGCGAGGCACGGGACGACCGTGGCCGCGGTGGCCGTCGCCTGGGTCCTCGCCTGGCCGGGGGTGACGGCGGCGATCGTCGGCGCACGCCGCCCCGAGCAGGTCGCGGCATGGGCCGGCGCCGCGGCTCTCGAGTTGACAGCTGAGGATCTGGGGGACATCGAGACGGCCGTCGTCGACTCCGGGGCCGGATCGGGCCCGGTCCGGCCGGCACCGGAGTCCGGCGCCGGAGAGGTCGGTGATGGGCACGAGGGAGGCGGTCGCGCGTGAGAGTCGACGGGCAGCGCTCGCGGCGCGCCCTGCTCATCGGAGTGGACGGCGCGATGCTCTCGATGGTCGAGCGCTACCTGGAGGCGGGCGCGATGCCCGCCCTGGCGGGCCTGCTGAGCGGGGGAACCGCGATGGAGGCCCTCCCCTCGATTCCTGTGGACACGCCCACGAACTGGACGACGATCGCCACGGGAGCGGAGCCGGTCAACCATGGCATCAACAGCTTCATCGCCAAATGGGCCGGCGAGGAGTTCACGGTTCAGGACACGCACCGGGCGCGAAGCCTGCAGTCCACCACGTCCAAGGCGGAGTTGCTGTGGGAGACGGTCGGGCGCCATGGGGGTTCCAGCCTGGTCGTGAACTACCCGGTCGGCTGGCCTCCCAAGGGCGACGGGGTGCGCGTGATCGGTGGTGACACCCCCGGCGGCGCGATCTGGCACACGACCCGGGAGGAGTTGTACGCGCAGGGATCGCTCAAGGAGTCGCTGTTGGAGCTTCACGGCGTGACGATCACGCCGACGACGCTGTCGTTCCGGCCGGCCGAATCATGGGCGGCAGCGCCGGGCTCCGACTCGTGCTCGGCCTTCCTGCCGGTCAGCGGCCATGAGCCGGCGGGATTCTGGGCCCAGCGCAGGATCGTCGGCGGCCACGTGCGACTCGCACTGAGCCGCGACGAGTCCGGCGAGCACCAGGTGGCGGACCTGGCGCCGGGCGAATGGTCGGAATGGCTTCCCATGGACCTGGACGGGCGGGAATCGGCCACCAGGTTCCGCCTCATCAGGGCCGAAGTCTCCGGCGAGCTCGAGTTGTACCGCACGCGTGTGGAGCCCGTCGACGGCTACACGCACCCCGCCGACCTCGCCGCCGACATCAGTTCCCGGCATGGGCCTTACGTGGAGGGGCTGGAATGTCCGTATGTGCCCGCGGGCGATGAGCGACCTTTCGGGCCGGCCAACATCAACGGCGAGGTCATGCTGGAACTCGCCGGCCAGCAGGTGCGGTGGATGACCGACGTGATCTGCGAACAGCACGAGCAGCAGCCGTTCGACCTGCTGATGTCGCACTTCCATCTGATCGACTACCTGAATCACACGATGCTCGGGTATCTGGACGCCGACTACCCGTACGCATCGCCCGCCTACACGCGGCTGGCCGGATCCTTGTACACACAGGCCTACCGGCTCGTGGACGACCTGATCGCGGGAATCGTCCGCGGCTGCGCCGACTCGGATACGAGCGTCGTCGTCGTGTCGGACCACGCCTGCCTGCCGTGCTGGCGCTACGTGTCGGTGCTCGACATCCTCCGCCGGGAGGGACTGGTCGCCTATGACTGGGACAGCGCCGCGGGGCGTTACGTGCTGGATCCGGCCAACTCTCTGGTGGGGCCGGCTCTCCAACCGCAGCACGTGTGGGTGAACCTTGCCGGCAGGGAGCCCTCCGGCACGGTCGAGCCTCGCGACTACGAGACGGTTCGCCAGCGCGTGATCGACACGCTCGGCTCGGTCGTCGACCCGGGCACCGGCGAGAGGCCGTTCGAGTTGGTGGCCCGCCGCGAGGCCCTCAATCTCAGCGGCGCCGCGGAGGATCGCATCGGCGATGTCGTGTACTTCCTCAAGCCCACCTACACGACCTGGGACGGCTCCCGCGATGCCAACCTGATCGGCGAGCTGACCCCGGAGCGGATGTCCCGCGATCCGATCGGGTTGACACATGTCGTGGCCGGGCACCACACACCGCACCTGCCCGCGGCCCGACGCGGCGAATTCCACAACAGCGCTCTGGCGCTCTGGTTCGGTGCCGGGCTCGGCGCCCACGGCAGACCGGCGGCGCCGATGCATCTGCGGGACGTCGCGCCGACGCTCGGGAGATTGCTGGGTATTCCGGGCCCGGCACAGGCCGACGGGGCGGTGCGTTACAGCCTGCTGGGAAGGAATTGAGGAGCCGGGGGCGGCCGGCATCGGCGTCCATTGCGGCACGAAGGGGGTCATCATGAGTGTTCCGGACTCAACCAACGGGTCGGAGACCGAGCTCGAAGCGATCCGGCTTCGGGAGGTCACCAAGACCTACGAAGTCCGCCGTAGCGACGTGCTGACAGCGCTCGAGGGGTTCGACATGCACGTCGGCGACGGTGAGTTCGTGGCATTGATCGGGCCTTCGGGGTGCGGCAAGTCCACTGCACTGCGAGTCATCGCGGGCCTCGAGACGGCCGACTCGGGCTCGGTCTCGGTGTTCGGCAATCCACCGGCGCACATCATCCGGGCCGGTGGGATCGGTATGGCCTTCCAGGACCACGCGTTGATGCCCTGGCTGTCGGTCGAGTCGAACGTCGGGCTCCCGTTCAGGATCCGCGGCGAGCCGAGGGACGACGCGAAAATCGCCGAACTGATCCAGCTGGTGGGTCTGGAGGGATTCGAGGGCGCCAGACCCAAGCATCTCTCGGGGGGCATGCGCCAGCGTGTGTCCATCGCCCGGTCCCTGGTGCTGAACCCGAGGGTGCTGCTGCTGGATGAGCCGTTCGGCGCGCTCGACGCGGTGACACGCCGCGCACTCAATCTCGAACTGCAGCATCTTTGGGCTCGCCAGAGGATCACGACGGTCCTCGTCACTCACTCCGTCGAGGAGGCTCTGCTGCTCGGCGACCGTGTCGCCGTGATGTCGAGCCGGCCGGGGCGCATCGTGGTCGACGCGCCCGTGCCCTTCGACCGACCCAGGCAGGCGGAGGTCTCCCAAACCCCGGCGTTCAAGCGGCTGCACGACGAACTGGTCGAAGCCCTCCACCAGGGGTGGGTCCCCCGCGACGAACCGTGAGACGCATCGTCGGCAGTCGTGTCGTGCTCGGCGCCTTCGGCGCCGTCTGCTTCCTCGCGTTGTGGGAGGTGGCAGGTCGCTACGGGTGGTTGGGCCGCACCTTCCCGGCCCTGTCCGAGGCGGTGGCGGAGATCGGCAGGCAGGGGGATGTGATCGGGCGTTCCACCGCGGAGACCGTCGAGCGGGCGTTGTGGGGGTACCTCCTCGGCGCCTCCATCGCGGTGGCCCTGGCGGTCGTCGCCCTGCTGGTCCCTCGCCTCGAGAAAGCCACCTACACCGGCTCTGTGGTCGTTCACGCCGTGCCGGCGATCGCTCTCGGCCCGGTCATCAACGCCCTGGGCTTCACCGACCACGCGCCGAGCTTGTTCGCCCTGATGTTCGTGTACTTCACCATCCTGGTGTCCGCAGGCTCCGGGTTCGCCAGCGGCGCGCAGTACGCCCACGATGTCTTCTCGGTGCTGGGCTCTTCGAAGGGCAGGCGGTTCGCGTTGCTGCAGGTGCCGAACGCGATCCCCAACCTCATCGACGGGCTGCGGGTGGCGGCGCCTGCAGCCGTGTCGGGCGCGGTTCTCGGCGAGTGGTTCGGATCCGAGCGCGGTCTCGGCGTCCTGCTTCTCAACTCGATGCGCAACTTCCAGGTGGAGCAGCTCTGGGCGGTGGCCATCGTGCTGGTCCTGCTCGCGGGAGGCGCCTACATCGTTCTGGGGTACGCGGAGCGAGCGGTCGAGGGGATCTTCGGTCGGGCCGTCGAGGCGGGGCACGTGCACCGAGTCAGCGCCGAGCAGCGCTGGATCCGCTCACTCGCGTCGCAGCTCTGGATCGTGATCCTCCTGATCTTCGGATGGTGGCTCTGGATCCGGTTCGAGGACGTCCCCGAACTCGTCGCACCTTCGCCGCGCGGGACCTTCGAGGCCCTGGTCGACAACCCGGGCCTCTACGCGGATCACACCCTGGCGACGCTGCTCTCGGCGATCGGGGGTCTCGCGATCGGCTTGGCGCTCGGAGCGGGGCTCGCTCTCTTGAGTTCGATCTCCCCGACTCTTCGCAACACGCTCGCGCCGATGGTCGTCATCATGCCGACGGTGCCCATTGTCGTGCTCATTCCCGTGGTCGCCCGGCTCTTCGGGTTCTCACAGGTCACCGTGCTGGTGATCGCCGGGGTCATCGCTTTCTTCCCCGTGTACGTCTTCGCCCTCTCCGGTCTCCGGGCCCGGCCACCCGGGGCCGACAATGTCTATTCGGCGCTGGGGTCTTCGGCGTGGCGGCGCGTGGTGTTGCTGGCGATTCCCTCCGCGATCCCGAACGTGCTGACAGGTGTGCGGATCACCGCGTCGACCGTGTTCCTCGCGGCGCTGACCGCGGAGTGGCTCATGGGTACGAAGGGTCTGGGCTTTCTCTTCAGCACGAGCCGCGCGTCGTTCGAGAACTCCGAAGGCTGGGGAGCCATCGTGATAGCGGTCGTGTTCGCCGTGATCACGTACCAGCTCGCCAGCGCTCAGGAGCGATGGGGCAAGAAGCGCTGGACATGACACGCCCCGGGCGGCACGCGCTCGGGCCGATGAATCGGAGACCCGCTGATCGGGTCGGGTCCGGGTAGGGGCGCCGGGCCCTAGCGTGGACCCCGAGCCGCCCCTGCGAGCCGCTTTGCCATCGGCAACGTTGCCGGAGCTCTCACCCCGCCAGCAACCCCGAAGCCCACCACCCAAGGACGCGCTCCCCGGTGATTGCACCCGCGAGGCCCGCGTGGCCGAACTGATCGATCTGAACACCGAGCCGGACCGGGCCCTCGAGGTGGCCGCCGCCGCCCTGCGAGCCGGGAGGGTCGTGCTGGTCCCTACCGACACGGTCTACGGGCTGGCGGCGATGACGCCGGAAGCGGAGGACGACCTGTTCGTGCTCAAGGGTCGGCCCGCCGACCGCTCGATCGCCGTTCTGGTCGCCGACCGCCCGGCCGCCGAATCGCTCGCCGAGTCGGTCCCGGCACCGCTGGCCGAACTCATGGACCGTCACTGGCCGGGACCGCTCACGGTCGTGCTGCCCCGCCCGCAGTCGGGGGGCCCGCAGATCGGCGGCGACCGGGACACCGTCGGCATCCGCTGCCCCGACCACCCCTGGCTCCGCCGCCTCCTGGCCGAGGTGGGCCCCCTGGCAACCACCAGCGCCAACCGCCACGCCCGGCAAACCCCCACCCACGCAACCGAGGTCCTCGCCGCCCTACTCCCCGCCCGAGACTCGAGCGCCGCCATCACCGTGGCCATAGACGGAGGCCCCTGCGCCGGAGAGGCCTCCACCGTCGTGGCCTGGCGCGACGGCAAGCTGCAAGTCCTCCGCCAAGGCCCCCTGAACCTCTAGGACCCAACAACCGAAGGCGGGGACCGATCTGCAACCCGCACCGCCACACACAACCGAGAACGGAACTCGGCCAGCCGGGCTGCACCCGGTCCGCCACAAACAACCGAGGGCGGGGGACGCCGGGGGCCGGCGCCGGATCGATTTCGCCAGACGATCCGCCGACGGCCCCCGGCGGCCCACGCCCGGTGACCCAACAGGCGCCGGAGCCCAACAGGCCCCGGAGCCCAACAGATCCCGGGTCCCAACAGATCCCGGGTCCCAACAGGCCCCGGACGCCCGCCCCGGGCTACGGCGCCCCCGTACAATCCCGTTCGTGCGCGTCGCCACAGGGTCCGACCACGCCGGGTTCCGCCTCAAGGGGATCCTCGCCGAGCGGCTCGCCGAGCGAGGCCACGAGGTCACCGACCTCGGCACCCACAGCGAAGACCGCGTCGACTACCCCGACTTCGGCGCAGCCGTCGGCCGGGCCGTGGCCGCCGGCGAGGCCGATCTGGGCGTCTGCGTCTGCGGAAGCGGCATCGGCATCGCCATGGCCGCCAACAAGGTCACCGGCGTCCGGGCCGCGGTGGTGCACGACAGCACCTCGGCCGCCCTCGCCCGCCAGCACAACGATGCCAACGTGGTGTGCTTCGGCCAGCGCCTCATCGATGACGGAACCGCTCTGGACGCTCTCGACGCCTTCCTGGACGCCTCCTTCGAGGGCGGCCGTCACGTCGGTCGGGTCGCCAAGCTGGACGCCCTGTGAGCGCGCCGGATCCGGCGCCCGGCGAGCAGGCTGACCTCACCGGCCCCAACGCCGCCCGTTTCGGCCCGCTACCGGCGCACGTCCTGCAGCGCTGGTCGAGGTTCTGCGCCCACGACGATGAGTACTTCCCCGACCGGATGGGCATGGTCGTCGAGGAGCTCCGCCGCGATTACAGCCGGCTGCGGCTGCCGTGGCGGGACATGTTCCGCCAGCGCACGGGCGTGATGCACGGCGGTGTCATCGCGGCTCTCGTGGACACGACCGTGGTGCCGGCCATCGCCGCGCACTACGAGGGCAATCCACGCATGGGCACCATCCACCTGGGCGTGCAGTATGTGCGCCCGGTGGTGAGCCGCGATCTGGTGGCCGAGGCATGGGTGGAGCACCGGGGCCGGTCCGTCGTGTACTCCCGTGCCGAGGTGCGCAGCGTCGACCCGGGCGGCGAGGTGGAGTTGGTTGCCACGGCCACGCTCGTGTTCCGCGTGTCGGCATCGGCCGTGCCGGTTGAGTGAGCCGTTCCGGCTAGCCGCCTCGCCGGCACGATCGACCCTCGCCCCGCCTCTCGATTGAGGAACCCGCCCCCGGAGGTGCCACACTTGAGCGGGGACTGAGTGCTGGGAGCATCATGAGCTACGACGTTGGAGACCGGGTGGTTTATCCCCATCACGGCGCGGCGGTGATCGAGCGCCGCGAGGTGCGGGAGGCCTTCGGCGAGGAGACCGAGTACCTGGTCCTTCGCATGGCTCACGGCGACATGACCGTGGCGGTGCCGGCGGACCGGCTCGACGACGTCGGTGTGCGGTGGCCCATTAGCGCAGACGAGGTGGAGGACCTCTTCGAGGTGTTGCGCAAGCGTGATGTCCACGAGCCGGCCAACTGGAGCCGCCGCTTCAAGAACCACCAGGAGAAGTTGAAGTCCGGCGACGTCTACCAGGTGGCCGAGATCGTCCGGAATCTGGCCTTGCGGGACCGCGCCAAGGGCCTGTCGGCGGGCGAGAAGACACTCTGTTCGAAGGCCCGCAGCGTGCTGATCTCGGAGTTGAGCTTCGCTCTGGACATCTCCGAGGAGGCCGCCGTCGAGAAGGTGGACAAGGCCCTCGAGTAGCCCACCCGCCGCGGGCGCTCGGTAGGCTCGTGGCCGGATTCCCTTCGGGCTGTGGCGCAGCTTGGTCAGCGCACCTGCTTTGGGAGCAGGGGGTCGCCGG
>JAPPDX010000041.1 GCA_028824415.1 bacterium
GCGGCCGTCTCGGCGTCGACGTGCTCGACTCCCAGCAGCACCAGCGTGCGCGCCCAGTCGAGGGTCTCGGACACCGACGGAGACTTCTTCAACTCCAGTTGCCGCACCGAGCGGACGATGCGCGCCACCTCGTCGGCCAGGCTCTGGCTGATGTCGGGCACCTTGGTGAGCACGATCTCCCGCTCCCGGTCCAGGTCGGGATAGTCGATGTAGAGGTACAGGCAGCGCCGCTTCAGGGCCTCGGAGAGTTCGCGGGTGTTGTTGGAGGTGAGGAACACCAGAGGGATCTGCGTGGCCTCGACGGTGCCCAGCTCGGGTATCGACACCTGGTAGTCGCTCAGGATCTCCAGCAGCAACGCCTCGGTCTCCACCTCGACACGGTCCACCTCGTCCACCAGCAGAACCACCGGGTCGGTGGCGCGGATGGCTTCCAGCAGCGGCCGGGTGAGCAGGAACTCCTCGGAGAAGATGTCATCGGACACCTCGTCCCAGGTCTGCGACTCGGCCTGGATCCGCAGCAGTTGCTTCTTGTAGTTCCACTCGTAGAGGGCCTTGGACTCGTCGATGCCCTCGTAGCACTGCAGGCGGATGAGGCGGGCCCCACACATCTCCGCTGTGCTCTTGGCCAACTGCGTCTTGCCCGTTCCCGCCGGTCCCTCCACCAGGACGGGCTTGGCCAGCCGGTCGGCCAGGTAGACCACCCCTGCAATGCCCTCATCCGCGAGGTACTGGACGCCGTCGAGCCCTTCACGGACCGCGCCGACGTCGGCAAAGCGATGACCCATGGCGCGTCAGGCTACGGGAGACCGGCGCGAGCCCGACACGGGGGGCTCAGGGGCGACCGCCGGACCAGAACCGGCGCCGCATCGGGAGCAGCAGGTCCCGGGCCGCCGGCTGGCCGCAGACGTTGGCCACCAGCAGGTAGAGCGTCCCGGCGACGACGAGACAGACCGGCGCGGTCAGCAGGTGCGGAGCCCCGGCCAGGGCCCGCATCAGCAGGTAGCCGACCACCCCCGCCACTGCGGCGCCGGGCAGGAGCCGCCCCGCCAGCCGGCCGAACGGCGGGCGCAGCCCCAGCGTGCGGTGGACCCGCCGGCGCAGCATCCCCAACTCCAGCCAGGCGGCGACGGCGGCCGCCAGCGCCAGGCCGACCGCCCCGAGCCGTCGGATGTCGCCTGCCTGGCGGATCTCGCTGTCGAGGAGCCAGAAGGCCGGCAGGTCGCCCAGGCGCGTCAACTGGCCGTCGATCACCGCCACCCGGTCGAGTTGGATCATGAGCACCAGACCCCCCAGCGCGGCGAAGACGAGCCGGACCGCGGCGATACGGGCGGGGCCCTTGGTGTCGCCGGCGGCGTAACACGTGTTCTGCAGCAGGCGGGAGAGCCCTGCGGCGACGATGCCCAGGCTGTACGCCGCCAGGACCAGCCACACCACGTAGGTGTCATCCGCGGTGAAATTCACCCTCTGGTAGAGGGCCCCCACGATGGGGCGCCCGAAGATCACGAACGCGACGAGGGCGAAGACCAGGAACAGCAGCACCCGGGCGCCGCCCACGACGAGACGCTCGTTCATGCGCCCGCGGTTGTCCCGCTCGCGTGCCAGTTCGGGCAGGTCCGCGGCGGCCACCGAGACCGCGAACACGCTGATGGGCATGAGATACAGCACCTGGGCGCGATCCAGGTAGGCGATGGCACCGGTGGCCAGCAGCGAGGCCAGGATCACATCCACGTAGCTCGAGATCGTGACGACGCCGCGACCGGCCACCGCCGGTCCGAACCGGCGCGCCACCTCCTGCACGCCGCGCAGGCGCAGCCGCAGGCTGACGCGCAGGCGCGGGACGAGGGACACCACGGCGGGAACCTGGACGGCGAACTGCAGTGCGCCACCCACCAGGACGCCCCACGCCGCCGCCTCGGCGATCCCGGTCTCGGCCAGACCGGCGAGACCGGCGGCCGCCACCGCCCCGACGATCGCCACGTTCCACAGCACCGGCGCCACATAGGAGAGGAAGAAGCGCCGGTGCGCGTTCAGCACGCCGAGGCACCAAGCCGCCAGCACGATCAGGCCGATCCCGCCGGCCATGATGCGGATCAGCACGACGGTGAGTTCGTGCCGGGCGCCCGAGAACCCGGGGGCCACGATCCAGGTGAGCGGCTCGGCCAGGAAGATCGCCAGCAGCACCAGCCCACCCGTGAGCACGGCGAGCAGGCCCGCCACCGCACCGGCCAGCCGACCCGCCCGCTCCTCGTCGCCCTCGTCCAGCACCTGGGCGTACACGGGAATGAACGCCGCCGACAGTGCCCCCTCGCCCAGCAGGTTCTGGAGCAGCTTGGGGATGCGCAGGGCGGCCCCGAAGGCGTCGGCGGAGGCGCGGGTGCCCAGGAATGCCCCCAGGACGGCCTCCCGCGCCACCCCCGACAGTCGCGAGAGCACCACACCGGCCCCAACGAGGGTGGCGCTGCGACCGCTTCTGCGGCGGCGGGCGCCGAAACCTCCGGATCCCGGCTCGCCGCTTCCCTGCAGCGGCGACCGGTAGAATCCGCTCACGTCAAGAGCGTAATCAGCGCTGCTCAGAGCACTCGGGAGGCATACCGTGGCGGCATCGGTGGCGGTTTCGACCGCACACGGCGAGGCAACATCCAAGCGCCAGGCCATGGAGGAATTGGGCCGCCGCGCCAAGGCGGTGGCGCCGCTGCTCGCAGCCACCTCGACGGGCGCCAAGAACGAGGCGCTGGCGGTGGCGGCAGATGCTCTGCAGGCAAGTCTGGACGAACTGCTGGTGGCCAACGAGGCTGATCTGGCGGCCGCCACCGAGGCCGGCATCTCGCCGACACTGCTGGACCGCCTGCGCCTCACTCCCGCCCGGGTCGACGGCATGGCCGGCGGCCTGCGCCAGGTGGCCGACCTGCCGGACCCCGTGGGCACCATCGTCGCCAGCGATGTGCGCCCGAACGGTCTGCGCATCCAGCAAGTGCGGGTGCCGCTCGGGGTTGTCGCGATCGTCTACGAGAGCAGGCCCAACGTCACCAGCGACGCAGCCGGCCTGTGCCTCAAGTCCGGCAACGTGGCCTTCCTGCGGGGCTCCTCCATGGCCATCCGCTCGAACCTGGCCATCGCAAGGGTGTTGCGGGATGCCTACGCCGCCGGCGGCGTACCCGCGGACGCCCTGATCCTCGTGGAGGACACCAGCCGTGAGGCGGCGGTGGAGTTCATGCGGCTGAGCGGCTACGTGGACTGCCTGATCCCCCGCGGCGGGCCGGCGCTCATCCGGTCGATCATGGACAACGCCACCGTGCCGTTCATCCTGGACGGTGACGGCAACTGCCACGTCTACGTGGATCGCGGGGCCGATCTGGACATGGCCACCTCGATCGTGGTCAACGGCAAGACCCAGCGCCCGTCGGTCTGCAACGCCACCGAGTCGCTCGTGGTGCACACACAGGAGGCCGCCGAGTTGCTGCCTCGCCTGGTGGGCGCGATGCCCGCCGTGGAGATGGTCGGCGACGAGGCCTCGCGAGTCCTGGCGCCGAGCATCGGGGCCGCCGAGGAGGCCGACTACGCAACCGAGTTCCTCGACTACAAGCTGTCGGTGCGCGTCGTCGACTCGCTCGACGAGGCGATCGATCACGTCAACAAGTACGGCACGGGGCACTCGGAAGTGATCGTCACGTCCGACGAGGCCGCGGCAACGCGGTTCTGCGCCGAGGTCGACGCCGCCGCCGTGCTGGTCAACGCCTCGAGCCGGTTCGTCGACGGCGAGGAGATGGGTTACGGCGCCGAGATCGGCATCAGCACCCAGAAACTGCACGTCCGCGGACCAATGGGCCTCGTTCACCTCACCGCGGTGAAGAACGTCATCCGGGGCGACGGCCAGATCCGCGGCTAGCCGTCCCGCGATAGTCATCCGGGCCGGCAGGCCTGGATTCCGGCCTTCGCCGGAATGACGTCGAAGGCGGTGAGCACCTAACCGCCGGCGCCGGCGGGAACCGGGGTCTCGGCGACGACCCGCACGGCCAGCCCGGTTGCTGTGGCCAGCAACTCGCATCGCTGGTTGGCGGAGTACAACTCCACTGTGGCATCGGCGCCGGACGCCGTGCGGCAACTGATCACGAGGACCTCGCCGACTCTCGCCGTCAGGGTGCGCACAGCACCGCTGCGGGTGCGGTCGAGCGCGATGGCGATGCGCAGGATCCCCGCCAGCAGTTGCACCCTGGCCCTGTCGGCCACGTTCAGGGCGGCGAACTCGGCATGGCCGATCCGGGGCAGCGCCTTTCGCTGGTAGCGCGCCACCAGGGCGACCAGCTCCACCTCGCGCTCGTTGAACCCCAGAAGCCGGTCGCTGCTGCGGATGACGTAGTAGCTGTGCTTGTGGTGCGCCCCCCGAGAGATGAAGCGCCCCACGTTGTGCAGCATTCCGGCGGCCTCCAGCAGATCCCGCTCGTAGAGCCCGAAGCGATGGAGGCCCTCGAGCGCGTCGAAGAGTTGCAGCGCCAGGTCGGTCACGTGCTGGACGTGCGGCCGCTCCTCCTCGTAGTCCTCGGCGATGCGGAGAACCGACTCGCGCCTGATGTCGCTGAGATGGTGGAAGGCGTCGCCGTTGCCCCCGGTGTGCACCCGGTCGAGTAGCACGCCCTCGCGCAGGGCGTAGCCGGACACCGTTATCGACGGGACCCCGAAGCACTCGAACACACCCTCCAGCAGCAGGGCCCCCGCCACGATCACGTCACTGCGGCGCTCGTCCAGACCACCGATGGCACGGCGCGCCTCGGGGGTCGGTGCCGCCAGCACCAGGTCGATGACCTCGTCCAACTCGGCCCTGCTGAGGCAGACATTGTTGAGCCAGCGGTCGCCGGCCCCGTTGCGCAGGAACTCCGACATCTTCGCGATCGTGGCGATCGTTCCCGAACTGCCGACGGCCAGCTCATAGCCGAAGGGCAACAGATCGTGACCCACGGGGGTCAGGAACGACCGCACATAGGCCCGGCAGTTCGCCACTGCGACGGCATCGGCGACCCCACCGGGGAAGAAGCGCTCGGTGAGGCGGACGTGCCCCAGCTTGACGCTGCGCGCCGCCAGGGGTCTTGGACCTCGCCCGACGAGCAATTCGGTGCTGCCGCCACCGATGTCGGTGACCAGGACTTGACGGTCGAAGACCGACAGCGCCTGCACCACGCCCAAATGGATCAGCCGGGCCTCCTCGGTTCCCGAGATGACCTCCACCTCGACCCCGGCCTCGGCCGCGGCCCGATCCAGGAACTCGCGGCGATTCTCGGCCTCGCGGACCGCGCTGGTCGCCACCGCCCGCACCTGCGCGCCGTAGGAGGCGGCAGTCTTGACCAGGCCGCGCAGGGCCTCGATCCCCCGATCGACGGCATCGGTCGTCAGGTGTCGCATGTCGCCCGAGCCGGACCCCAGGCGCACCACCTCCTTGTCCCGGCAGAGGATCTCGAGCCCCCCGGTGGGGCTGACACGGGCGACGACCAGATGGAAGGAGTTGGTCCCGACGTCGATGGCGGCATGCACCTCGCCCGCCGCACCGTTCACCACGGGGCTCACGCTATCCGGGGCGTCACCGTGTGGTCCGGTCCCGATCCAGGAGACGCAGACGCAACTCGTTCAGCACACCGATGGTCGTGAACTGGCGGGTCCGCTCCCGATCGAAGGGGAAGTGCTGGCGGCGCGCCACGACGTCACCGTCGACCGATGTGGCCGTCCAGACGATCCCGGGCTCCTCCCCGTCGGCTGGGGCGGGACCGGCGACCCCGGTCACGGCCAGCGAGCAATCGGCGCCCAGCTGCTCGCAGGCGCCGGCGGCCATCGCCCGCACCGCCGCCTCGGACACCACGGGACCGTCGGGAACGCCCAGCAAGCGGCGCTTGGTCTCGGCGGCGTAGGTCACCAGCGAGCCCCGGAAGACATCGCTCGCTCCGGGTACGGCACTCAGGCGGGCGGCGATCATTCCCCCCGTCAGCGACTCCGCGGTGGCCAGCGTGAGGCCCGCCCGGCGGCAGAGCTCGAGCACCGCCATCTCCATGGTCTCATCGTCGGTGCCGAACACCAGGTGGTCGTCGATGGCCGCCCGCACGGCGGCCTCCTCGGCGTCGAGCATCGCCGAGGCCTCGCCGGCCGAGTCGGCCTTGGCGGTCAGCCGCACCTTGAGTCCCTCGATCCCCGAGGCCAGGAAAGCCAGCGTCACCGTCCCTGATGCGTCGAGCCGGTCGATGACGCCACCCAGCCGTTCGGCGAGGCCGCCCTCGGACTCGCCCCAGGTGCGGAGCGTGCGGCTCTGGATCACCGCTGAGACACCGGCCCGCCGCCGCATGTCGGCGGCGATCCACTCCGCCATCATCTGCTTCATCTCCCACGGGACGCCGGGAACGGCGTAGACGACCGCCTCACCGACCGGGCAGACGAGGCCGGGGGCGGTTCCGGGAAAGACCGGGATGACCTCGGCGCCCTCGGGGACGTCGGCCTGCTGCAGGTTGTTGGCGGGCATCGAGCGGCCGCGCCGCCAGAACTTGGCCGAGATGCGCTCGACCAGTTCGGGGTCGCGGCGAAGCTCCACGCCCATGACCGCGGCGAGCGCTTCGCGGGTGATGTCATCGGGGGTTGGCCCCAAGCCGCCGCAGACCACGACGAAGTCGTTGCGCGCCACGGCCGTGCGCAGCACCGCGCAGATCCGGTCGAGGTTGTCGCCGACCTTCGTCTGGTAGTACGAGTCGATGCCGACGCCGGCGAGATGCTCGCCGATCCACGACGAGTTGGTGTCGACCACCTGCCCGAGCAGCAACTCGGTGCCCACCGCCACGACCTCGCACCTCATCGGGGACCTCCGCCGGCGGTGCCGCGCGAGCCGGCCACCCTGCGGCCGTCGAGAAGATAGAGCAGGCCGGTGACGGCGGTGGCCGCCACGGCCAGCCACCAGACGGCGAGGATGAACCCCTCGCGGGCCGGGGAGTCCTTCGCGGCGAGGGGCGGGACGAGGGTGAGGATCACCGCAAGTCCCTGGACGATGACCTTCCATTTGGCCGAGGGGCGTGCCGGGACGGACACGCCGCGCCGGGCACTGTGCACCCGGTAGGCGCTCATCGATGCCTCGCGGGCGGCGATGAGCGCGACCGGCACCCAGCTGACCCTGCCGATGGTGGCAAGGCACGCCATCGAGCCGAGGACCACGACCTTGTCGGCCAGGGGATCCAGGAAGGCGCCAGCCCGTGTGACCGTGCCGGTGTTGCGCGCCAGCCGGCCGTCCCAGGCGTCCGAAGCGGCGAACACCAGGGCGACGGCCACGGCGACCCAGGAAGACCCGCCGTCGTCTCCGGCCCGCAGGATCAACCAGAACAGCACCGGGGAGGCGCCGATGCGCGCCAGCGTGATGAGGTTGGCGGGCGTGGCCAGGCCGAGACCGGCTCCGGGCGCGGGCGCCGTCACAGCCCGGCCTCCGCGGCGGTCCCGACCGGCACGACGGGCAGCGCCGCCAGGTCGACACCGGCGGCTCCAACGATCTCGACGTCAGCGAAGGATCCCGGCGCCAGGTCGTCGGGCACCTCCACGAGTCCGTCGATCTCCGGTGCCTCCCGGTGGCTGCGAGCCCTCCCCGGCCGGTCCACCAGCACGATCGTCGTGCTGCCGACGAGGTCGCGCCGGCATCGCTCGGTGATCTCGTCACAGACCTCGCGCAGCTCGGCCATGCGCTCGGCGACCAGCGGCTCCGGCACCCGCCCGTCCAAACCCTCCGAATACGTTCCCTGCTCCTCGGAGTAGGCGAAAATGCCCACCCAGTCCAGTTGCGCCTCGGAGACGAAGGCCAGCAGTTCGTCGTGGTCCTCCTCGGTCTCGCCGGGGTATCCCACGATGAAGTTGGAGCGGAAGGCGGCGTGCGGCGCCTCCCGGCGGATCTCGGCGATGCGCGCCGCGAAGCGCTCGCCGTCACCCCAGCGGCGCATGCGGCGCAGCAGCGGGCGGGAGGCGTGCTGCAGCGACAGGTCGAAGTACGGAACGCCGGTGGCCAGGATCGCCGAGATCAGCTCGTCGGTGAGGTCCGACGGGTAGAGGTAGAGCAGCCGCACCCACTGCGCCAGTTCCCGCGCCGCCTCCAGCAGCGGCACCAGCCGCCGCTCGCCGCGACCCCCATCCCGGCCGTAGGAGGCCAGATCCTGCGCCACAAGGACCACCTCGCTTGCGCCGAGGGCCTCGATCTCGGCCAGGATCGCCTCCGGGCTGCGCGACCGCTGCGGTCCGCGGAAGCTGGGGATGGCACAGTAGCCGCAGCGCCGGTCGCAACCCTCGGCGATCTTCACGTAGGCCCAGGGCGCGGCCGCCGGGGGTCGGGGCATGTTGAGCAGGTCCATCCGGGGTGCCGGACCGCTGCCGGAGACCTCCAGCGAGCGGCGCCGACCGCGGCGGGTGGGCCCCAGCGCGAGCGGTTCGCCGAAACCCGCCACGGCGTCGATCTCCGGGTGGCCCTGTCGCAGTCCGGAGCCGGCCCGCTCGGCCAGGCAGCCGGTCACGACCAGCCGCGCACCGGGGCGCCGCTGCGCCGCCAGGCCCTCGACTGTCTCCAGCGATTCCCGCCTGGCCTCGTCGATGAAGGCGCAGGTGTTGACAACCACCAGATCCGCCTCGGCCACCTCGGCGGCGGGCCGGTAGCCCTGCTCGGCCAGCCCCCCGGCGATCTTGTCGGAGTCGACCTGGTTCTTGGGGCAGCCCAGGGTCTCCAACCAGTACCGCCTCGCCACGAAGTCTGAGCGTACCGCCGCCGCCGGGGCCGCCGATGACTGCGGGGCGGTGGCCGGCGACCGCCCCGCCGCGACCCCCGGTCGAGTCGGTCCGCCTTGGCCGGGATGCCGCCGTACCGGTAGCCTGAGAAACACTGGAGTCCCGACTCAGACTCCGCGCCGGACCGACGACACGGGAGGCCCCCCAATGGGCGACTGGTGGAACGCCCTCACCGGCGACCTGCAGGTCTTCTACCTGATCGGCATCGTCTCGGGCGCCTTCCTGATGCTGCAGTTCCTGCTCATGGCGCTGGGTGTCGGCCTGGACTTCGACTTCGACATCGAGGGCACCGACGCCGATGTGGGCTACCTGTCGCTGCGCAGCCTGACCGCCTTCTTCTTCGCCTTCGGCTGGACGGGCGTGCTGATGAAGGAGGCGGACAACTCCACCACCCTCTCGGTGGTGATCTCGACCATCGTCGGCCTGGCCGTGTTCTTCCTCGTGGCGCTGATCTGGCGGCGGTTCGCCCGCATGACCGAGAGCGGCTCCATCGACTACCGCAGCGCGGTCGGCGTGAACGGGACCGTCTACATCCCCGTTGGCGCCAACCGGGCCAAGCCGGGAAAGGTCGAGGTGATGGTCCAGGGCCGGATGCGCGTGATCGACGCCTACACGACAGCGGGCGAAGAACTTCCAGCCAAGACACGCGTCAAGGTGACCGACGTCGTCGACCCCACGACCGTCCTCGTCGAGCCGCTGCTGTAGCGTCCACCGGCTCGCGCTCCCGCAAGAAATCGTCCAGACCCGCCGAAAGGAACCCACATGGCAGTCATCGGCCTAGTAGTCGGCCTCGTCGTCATCCTCCTGATCGCCATCCTGTGGGTGGCCTCGCGCTACAAGCGCTGCCCCTCCGACCGGATCCTGGTGATCTACGGCCGCGTCGGGGGCGTCGGCGAGTCGGCCCGCTGCCTGCACGGCGGCGGCGCCCTGGTGTGGCCCATCATCCAGGGCTACGCCTTCCTGGACCTCACCCCCATCCCCATCGAGATCAAGCTGCAGGGCGCGCTCTCCCAGCAGAACATCAGGGTCAACACGCCCGCCACCTTCACCGTCGGCGTCTCCACCGAGCCCGGCGTGATGCAGAACGCCGCCGAGCGGCTGCTGGGCCTCAGCCTCGCCGAGGTGGAGAACCTCTCGCGGGACATCATCTTCGGCCAGATGCGCGTGGTAATCGCCACCATGCCCATCGAGGAGATCAACGCCGACCGGGAGAAGCTCATCACCAACATCACCGAGTCGCTGGAGATCGAACTCCGCAAGGTCGGGCTGCGGCTCATCAACGTCAACATCCAGGACATCACCGACGAGTCCGGCTACATCGACGCCCTCGGCCGGGAAGCGGCGGCGCGGGCCATCAACGAGGCCAAGATCAAGGTCGCCGAGCAGGAGCGCGACGGCGACATCGGAGCCGCCGAGGCGAACCGGGAGCAGCGCATCCGGGTGGCGTCGGCCAACGCCACCGCCACCGAGGGTGAGAACGAGGCGAAGGTCACCGTGGCCCGCTCCGACAGCGACCGGCGCCAGAAGGAGGCCGAGGCCGAGCGGTTGGCCACCGCCGCCGAACGCGTCACCCAGGCGCGCGCCGAGGAGGAGTCCTTCGCCGCCGAGGCCGCCGCCGAGGTGGCCCGAGCCAGCCGCGAGAAAGCCTCCCAGCAGGCCGACATCGTGGTGCCGGCCGAGGTGGAGCGCGAGCGGGTGCGCACGCTGGCCGAGGCCGAGGCCGACCGCATCCGCTTCGTCAAGGGCGGCGAGGCGGATGGCCAGCGGCTGTTGATGGAAGCCGAGGCCATGGGTCTGCTGGCCCTGCTGACCCGCCGTGCCGAGGGTCTGGGCGAACTGGTCAGCCGCACCGGGGGCGAGGCCCAACTGGCGGCCCTGATGCTCATCGCCGAGCAGCTCCCCGCCCTCGTGGCCGAGCAGGTCAAGGCCATCTCCAATCTGAAGATCGACCAGGTCACGGTGTGGGACTCCGGCGGTGGGAACGGCGAACGCGGCAGCACCGCCAACTTCCTCTCGGGGTTGATCGGCGCCTTGCCACCCCTGCAGGATCTGGCGGGCCAGGTGGGCGTGAAGCTTCCCAGCTATCTCGGCGAGATGGACGGCGTCACCACCTCAGAGAAGCTCCGGCAACTCGCCGAGGCGATCGAGGGCGACGAGTCCGCCGGTGACGGGACTGCTGGCGAGGAGTCGTCTGACGACGCCGGCTGAACCCATTCGGGCGCCGGCAACCCGCCTGCTCAGGACATGAGGATGAAGGGCAGGGCCACGGCGTAGCCCGCCAGGAGCGCGGCGCCCTCCCAGCGCTCCAGCCGCCGGCGACTGCGGCTGGTGGCCAGGAACCCGACGGCCAGCAGCATGAGGCCCATCATGACCCCTGCCGCCACCCATGGCGTCCCGTCACTGCCGATCCCGCCGGGATGGACAAGCACCACGATCCCGCCGATGGCGAGGCTGTTGAAGATGTTGCTGCCGAGCAGGTTGCCGAGGGTCAGCAGCGGCTGACCCCGCCGGATGCCGACCAGCGCGGTCGCCAGTTCCGGCAGCGACGTGCCGACCGCCACGAGGCTGAGGCCCACGAGGCCGGTGGCGATGCCCAGGCGAGCGGCAATGCCCGTGAACCCTTCGACGGACACCTGTGCCCCCGCGACGATCCCCACCAGCCCCAGGGTCATCCGCCACATCTCACCGCGGCTGCGCGGTACCAGGCGGCGGGCGGCGGCGTCGAGCCAGAGGTCCAGAGCCGGCGGTTCGCCGGTCTCCGCTCTCGGCCGATCCCCGGTGCCCGGTTTGCCGCCAGCGGCCTCCGGATCCCGCAGCAACCACCAGGTGGCCACGATCATCGTGGCCAGCAAGACGCCACCCTCCCAGCGCTGGATGGTCCCGCCGGTCAGCAGGAGGCTCCCGAAGAGTCCCACGGCAACCAGCGAGGCGGGCACCCGCCACCAGGCGGAACGATCTGCGGCGATCGGCGTGGCCACCGCCGCCACACCCAGCACCAGCCCCATGTTGGCGGCGTTCGAACCCACGATGCCGCCCAATCCGAGGGCAGGGTCACCTTGGGCGGCCGCGGTGACGCCCACGACCAGCTCGGGCATGCTGGTCCCGAACCCCAGGATCACCGCCCCGACCACGACAGGCGACATGCCCCGGCGAGCCGCAAGACGCGAACTACCGGCGACCAGCCAGTGAGATCCGGCGAGCAGCAGTGCCAGCCCCACGAGCGCGATGACCACGTCGCCGGCCATCCTCAGCGGCACCCCCACGCCGGCGGGCGAGACCTGGATCGAGGTGGTGGCACGAATCCGCTAGGGCGCCAGCAGCACCATGTCGTCGCGATGGATCAGCTCCTCGGGCGTTCCGGCCTCGTGCTGGTCGCTGCGGCGGCCGATGACGGTGTCGAGGCGAGCCGAGGGCAAGCGGACAAGTCCCTTGGCGAACACCTCACCGTCGGGCCCCGCCACCTCCACGGCATCGCCGGCCACGAACTCCCCGCTTGCCGAGCGCACACCCACCGCCAGCAGTGACTTGCCCCGATCCACCAGCGCACGGCGCGCCCCCTCGTCGACGGTGAGCCTGCCGACGGATCGCACCGCGAAGGCGATCCACAGTTTGCGGGCGCCCAGCCGCTGAGCCCGGGGTCGAGCCAGCGTGCCCACGTTCTTCCCGGCCACAGCGTCACGCAGCACGTCGGGGCGGCGTGCCGAGGCGATCACCGTCGGGACGCCCGCCCAGCTGGCGATCCTGGCGGCCGAAAGTTTCGAGGCCATGCCGCCGCGGGCGTCGGCATGGCCGACACCGCCGGCTGCCGCCTCCAGCTCCCGGTCGATCTCCTGGATCTCGGCGATCAGGGACGTCTCGTCGGACAGGCGCGGGTCGGCCGTGTGCAGACCCTCGATGTCGGTCAGCAGAACCAGCAGGTCGGCCTGCACCAACTGCGCCACCAGGGCGGCGATCCGGTCGTTGTCGCCGAACTGGATCTCGTCGTCGGCCACGGCATCGTTCTCGTTGATGACCGGCACCACGCCGAGCGACAGCAGGCGCTGCAACGTGTCGCGCACCCGCAGGTAGCGGCTCCGCTCGAAGAAGTCCAGGGGGGTCAGCAGGATCTGGCCCGCCACAAGACCGGCGGCGCCGAAGGCCTCGTTGTACATCGCCATGAGGTGGCCCTGGCCCACCGCGGAGGCCGCCTGCAGCAGAACCGGATCGCTCGGCCGGGTCTCGAAACCCAACAGCCAGCGCCCCGCCGTGATCGCCGCAGAGGTCACCAGCAGGACCTGCTCCCCGTCGGCGCGCAGCTCGGCCAGAAGCCCGCAGAGACGCCGGATCTCCGCAGTGTCCACGTGACCCGACTCGTCGACGAGCGAGGACGTGCCGATCTTGACGACGACGATCATCGGCCGCTGCGCCCCCGATGCGCGGCACCTGCGGCCCGCGCGACCGCCTCATCAGGCTCGTAGTCGAAGGTCACGGACCCGATGCGCACCTCGTCGCCGGCCCGGGCGCCGGCGCGGGCAAGTTCCCGATCCACGCCGAGCGTCCGCAGCCGCTGCGCCACGTAATCCTGGGCCTGCGGGTCGGTGAGGTCCGAGAGAGCCACCGCCCGTGCGGCGGGCCGCCCCAACACGACCCAGACGTCGCCCTCGCGCGTGACGCTGACGGCATCGGCCGCCCGATCGGCGCCGGGACGGTGCACCACGGGCGCCTCGTCGGCAGCAGGCTGCGGCTCGTCCAGGCGGGCCTGACGCACGAGGGTCGCCAAGCGGCCGGTCAGTTCGGCCACACCGGCGCCGGTCACCGCCGAGACCACCATGTCGGCCTCGGCGAGGCTCCCGGCTGCCACGTCGCCCTTCGATCCGACCACGAGGTGATGGCGTTGCAACAGGTCGGGCCGGTAGGCGCCGAGTTCGGCCCTCAGGATGCGCAATTGGACATCGGGAGCGGCCTCGGCAGCCGGCCCGAGGTCTATCAGCAGCACCAGGGCGCGGGCCCGCTCGATGTGGCGCAGGAAGCGATGACCGAGCCCCCGGCCCTCGCTGGCCCCCTCGATGAGCCCGGGCACGTCGGCGACGACGAATTCCTCACCGTCGTCGGTCACCACCACACCCAGGTTCGGCACGAGGGTGGTGAAGGGATAGTCGGCGATCTTGGGCCGGGCGGCGGAGAGGCGCGAGATCAGAGTGCTCTTGCCGGCGTTCGGGAGGCCGACCAGTGCCACGTCGGCGAGCAGCTTCAACTCGAGCCGCAACCAGCGCTCGGCGGGCTGCTCACCCTGCTCGGCGAAGCGCGGCGCGCGGCGACGGTTGGTGAGGAAGCGAGCGTTGCCGCGCCCGCCCGCGCCTCCCGGCGCGGCCAACCATCGCTGACCGTGCACCGCCAGGTCGGCGAGGCGTTCCCCGTCGGAGGAGAGTGCGACGGTGCCCTCGGGCACCCTCACAACGAGATCGGCGCCGGAGGGTCCGTGACGACCCCGGCCCGAACCGTGCCTCCCGGAGGTGGCCCGGCGATGCGGATGATCGCGGAACGCCAGCAACGAGGCCACGTTGCGGTCGGCCTCCAACCAGACATCTCCCCCGCGACCCCCGTCGCCCCCGTCGGGGCCGCCCCGGTCGACGTGCGCCTCCCGCCGGAAGGACACGCAACCGGCACCGCCGTCACCGCCGCGCACGCAGAGCGCGCACTCGTCAACGAACTCCGACACGACCCAAGAATACGGCGCCGCCCCCCCACCGGGGGGCGCCCGGAGCGCCGCCCGTCCGTCAGTCTGTGAGAACGTCCACCAACCGGCGCCGGCCGCGCGAGCCGAATGACACGCGCCCGTCCGCGGTGGCGAACAGGGTGTCATCCCCGCCACGGCCCACGTTGTGGCCCGGATGGAACTTGGTGCCCCGCTGGCGCACGATGATGGAGCCCGCGGTGACCCAGGTTCCGTCGTAAACCTTCACGCCCAGCCGCTTGGCCTGCGAATCTCTGCCGTTGCGGGTCGAGCCCCCGCCCTTGGTCTTGGACATGCCTACGCCATCCCGATCTCGGTTATCTCCACCAGCGAGTGCCGCTGGCGATGCCCCCAGTTGCGACGCTGATTGCTCTTCGACTTGTAGGTGAAGCCCCGGATCTTGGGCCCCTTGGTCTCGCTGACGACGCGACCCTTGACCGCAACCGCGGCCAACTCGCCAGGCGTGGCGAGCACCACCTCGCCGTCCACGTAGAGCACCGGGCGCAACTCCACCTCGGCGCCGGCGGGACCCAGCAGCTCGGTGGTGATGACCTCGCCCTCGCTCACGCGGTATTGCTTCCCGCCCGTCGCCACTACTGCGTACATAGCCCCTACACGCTATCGCCGCCGCTTGACCTGCCCAACAGAGTCTCATCCAGGCGGATCCCCCAGCCGTCACAGTCCGTGCAGGCCCGGGAGAGGGACTCCAGCAGCCCCTCGCCGATCCGCTTGCGGCTCATCTCCACGAGCCCCAGTGCGGAAATGTCGCTCACCCGGGTGTGCGTCTTGCTCTGGGCCAGCGCGTCACGCAGGGCGCTCATGACCTTCTGGCGATTGGCCTTGCTCTCCATGTCGACGAAGTCGATCACGATGATCCCGCCGATGTCCCGCAGGCGCAGCTGGCGCGGGATCTCCGCCGCTGCCTCGAGGTTGTTCTCGAGGATGGTCTCCTCGAGGCTCGTCGAGCCCACGTTTCGCCCGGTGTTGACGTCGATCACGGTCATCGCCTCGGTGTGCTCGATGACAAGCGAACCTCCCGACGGCAGCCACACAGTGCGGTCCACCGCCTTGCGGAGTTGGCCGCGCACGTGATAGCGCTCGAACAGTTCGAGGTTCTCCGTCGAGCGGTCGTACAGGGAGACACGCTCAGCCAGCGCAGGGGCGACGCTCTCCACATAGCTCGACACCGACCCGTAGAGGTCGGCATCGTCGATGAAGACGCTGCGGTAGTCGGTTGTGAACTCCTCGCGGATGACCCGAAGGGCAACGTCGGGTTCCCGGTACAGCAGCGCCGGCGCCTTGGAGCGTTTGGCCAGCGCGTCGATCTGGTCCCACTGCGACACGAGCCGGGTGACGTCCTGGCGGATCTCCTCGGGGGTGACGCCTTCGGCGGCGGTTCGCACGATGACGCCGTGCTCGGCCGGCTTGACGCCGTCCAGGACACGACGCAGCCGGCGGCGCTCCTTGTCCGGGAGCCGCTTGGAGATCCCGTAGGCGTCGCTGTTGGGGACCAGCACCACGTAGCGGCCCGCGAGCGAGACCTGCTGGGTCAGCCGGGCTCCCTTGTGGGCGATCGGGTTCTTGGTCACCTGGCAGAGCACGCGCTGGCCCACCTTCAGCGCCTGGCTGATCTGCGGGCGTCCGGAGCGCTCCAGGTCCTCGGGGTCGAACTGCACGTCGCCCCTGTACATGATGGCGTTCTTGGGCGTTCCGATGTCCACGAACGCCGCCTCCATGCCCGGCAGCACGTTCTGGACACGGCCGAGATAGATGTTCCCGTAGATCTCGGTGGTGTCGTTGGCGGGGCGGGACACGTAGTACTCCACGAGTGCCCGGCCCTCCAGCACGGCGACATGGGTGGCGTCGGCGGTGACGTGGATGGCCATGAGGTAGCGGCCGACCGGCCGGCCCTTGCGGGCGCGACCCCGCCGGCGGGCGAGCGTCTCGGCATCCAGTTCAACCGGCTCCCCGGTGGTCAGGGCCTCGACCGGCTTGTGCTGCTGCCCGCCGCGCGATCCCGAGCCGCGGCCGCCGCGGCGTCGACGCCGGCCGCCGGAGCGCGATCCGCTCCGGTTGCCGCCGCCACCGCCGGAGGGACGGGCCGCCGCCGACTGCTTCTCGGCGGCGGAAGCCGGGGCGGGCCGGCTGTCGCCTATGCGGGGCTTGCGGTGCCCCGCGGCGCCGGTCGACGACCCGGCCTCAGCCGGACCGCTGCGGCCGTCGGGACCGCCCTTCTGACCGTTGTCTTGACTGCCGGGCTCGCGGCGGCGCTCGGAATCAGAGCGGCTCTTGGCGGATTCGGCGTCCGTTTGAGAGGACGAGGACATTGCGTAATTCCCTTCTCATCGCGCGCAGACCTCTTGCTGCGCAGCGGGAACGGCGCCTGTGGAGGCCGCGGCAAGAGCGTCGCCGGCCGGCGCCAGTGCGCCGGCTTCGGGAGCAAGCGGCTCGTACCGCTCGCCGTCCCGCGTGATCAATTGGTGCAACCGCCGGACTCGCCCGGCGGCCAGCGGGGGGGCGATGAGTCGCAGGAACTCTGCGGGCCGCACCGCCCGGGGTTTCGTGCCGAGTTCGGCAACGAGGACGCTTCCGACCGAGGCGTCCAGGATGTGCAGATCTCCGACAGCCGTGCGCACGTCGGAGGTGGTTGTTCGCCCTTTGCGCTCGCGTTGCAGGGGGAGGCTCTCGGCCGACCGCACGCGCTCGACCCATTCGGCGGCGAACGCCGCTTCGGCCTCGGCCACCGCGAACTCCCAGATGCAACTCGTGACCGCCTCTTGGAGCGACGCCGCGCCGGGGCGGAGCGGGCAGGCGTCTGTTACGGCCATGCCGTCGGGAAGCGCCCCGCTGAGCCGCTCGGGCATGCAGGCGGCCCAGCCGAAGATCTCCTCCGGCGATACCCGCAGGTCCACGTCGAGGTATTCGGCGACCGATTCCTGCCCGGTGGCGAGAGCCAACCCGAATGAGATCCTCGGCCGTGGGCTGAACCCCTGCGAGTAGGCCACGGGCAACTCCGCTCGGCGCACGGCCCGTTCCCAGATCCGGGCGGCGTCGCGATGCCCGCAGAAGCGGATCTTCCCCTGCTTGGACCAGCGCAGGCGCACCCTCACGACACACCTGCCAGCGGACGGGTCTTCCGCAGCTGCACGGGCACGGGACCCGGTTGCAGGAGGTTCTGGCCGGTTCCCTGGCTCCCACCGGCGGGCGGCAGCGCCGAGGCCACGACATGCTCGATGCCGTAGCCCGTGCACGCCCCGCAGTCGTAGCAGGGTGTCCAGCGGCAGTCCTCGAGGCCGGAGCCGGCCAGGGCGTCCTGCCAGTCCTGCCAGAGGAAGTCCTTGTGCAGACCCGCCGAGAGATGATCCCAGGGCAACGCCTCGGTGCCGCTGCGATGCCGGTAGGCGTAGTCCTCGATCGACAGGCCGTGGCGCTCCATGGCGTCGAGCCAAAGCCGGTAGTCGAAGTGCTCCGACCATTCCTGGAAGGTGCCGCCGGAGCGCCAGACATCCTCGATGACCGCCCCGAGCCGGCGGTCCCCCCGGCTGGCCAGGCCTTCCACGAGCGTGGCCTCGGGATCGTGCCACTTCAGCTTGACGCTGCGGTCGGCACGAAGGTCGTCGGCGAGCAGGGCGATCTTGCGGCGCAACTCCTCGGTGGTGTTCTGGCCGAACCATTGGAACGGTGTCTGCGGTTTGGGGACGAAGCCCCCCACAGAGACCGTCACCGACGCTCCCCGGACGTGGCGGCGCCCCACCTCCACGCAACGGCGCGCCAGGGTGGCGATACCGAGCACGTCCTCGTCGGTCTCCGTCGGCAGCCCCACGAGGAAGTACAGCTTGACCCTGCGCCATCCCTGCGAGAAGGCGCCCTCGACCGCGGCCTCCAGGTCCTCGGTGCTGATGAGCTTGTTGATCACCTGCCGCAGCCGCCAGGAGCCCGCCTCCGGGGCGAAGGTCAGACCGGTGCGGCGCGCCCGCTGCAGCTCGGCGGCGAGGCCCACGGTGAAGGCGTCGACGCGCAGACTGGGCAGCGAGACCGTCACGGCCGGGCAGCCCGCGCCTCCGGCGCCGTCGTCAGCGGGCCCGACGACCTCCGCCACGAGGTCCTCGATACCGCTGAAGTCGGCAGTGGACAGCGACGTGAGCGCCACCTCGTCGTAGCCGGTCCGCCGCAGTCCCTCGTCGATCATGGTCCGCACCTGGTCTGCCGGCCGCTCGCGCACGGGGCGCGTGATCATGCCGGCCTGGCAGAAGCGGCAGCCCCGAGTGCAGCCCCGGAAGACTTCCACGTTCAGGCGGTCGTGCACCACCTCGGTGAGGGGCACCAGCTGGCGCTTCGGGTAGGGCCAGTCGCCGAGCGAGGCGATCGTGCGCTTCTCCACGGTGTCGGGCACACCCGGCCAGCGGGGGGTCACTTCCCCGCGCCGGGTCACCTCGAAGGCAGCGGGCACATAGACGCCCTCGAGGCGTGCCAGGGCCTCCAGGATCCCGTGCCGGCCTGCGGCGCGCCGGTCGGCGACGGTCTCGTTGATCTCCCCCACCACCTCCTCGCCGTCCCCGAGCACGAAGAAGTCCACGAAATCGGCCAGTGGCTCGGGATTGAACGCGCAGTGCCCGCCGGCGCCGATCAGCAGGTCTCCGTCGGTCCGATCGGCGGCGCGCACGGCCACGCCGGCCAGATCGATGAGGTTCAACACGTTCGTGTACACCAACTCCGAGGAGAGGTTGAAGGCCAGGATGTCGAACTCGCCGGCCCCCAGGTGGGTGTCCACCGAGAAAAGCGGCAGGTCCTGCTGCCGCATCAGAGCCTCCAGATCGCCCCACGGGGCATAGGCCCGCTCCGCGACGGCGTCATGGCGCTCGTTGAGGATCTCGTAGAGGATCTGCAGGCCCTGGTTGGGCAGGCCGACCTCGTAGCTGTCGGGGTAGCAGAGCAGCCAGGCCACCTTGCCGGGACCGTGTGCCGCCGGGCGTGCTCCCTCCTCGCCGCCGATGTAGCGCGCCGGACGCTGGACCTGATCCAGGAGAGGCTCCAAATCCAACCAGAGCGAACGCACGACACTCAGGCTACCGGTCTCGCCTTCCGGCGACGGCCACCGGTCAGCTGGCGCGCACCACGTGGCGGCGCATCGAGACGTTGAGCACCAGACCCAGCGCCATCATCGTGGTGAGGATCGAGGAACCGCCGTAGGACAGCAGCGGCAAGGGGATACCGATCACCGGCATGATGCCGGCGGCCATCCCCACCGTCTGGAACACCTGGAACAGCACCATGCAGAGCACCCCGGTCGACAGCAGCGAACCGAACAGGTCGCCCGCAACCCGGGCCGAGCGCCAGATCCGCCAGAGCAGCACCGCCAGCAGTCCCAGCGCCACCACGCTGCCCAGGAATCCCAACTCCTCGCCCACGACGGTGAAGATGAAGTCGGTCTCCTGGGCGGGCACGAGGCCGCTACGGGTCTGCGTGCCCTGCCCGTACCCGTGGCCGGTCAGCCCGCCGTTGCCGATGGCGATCTGCGCCTGCTCGATGTTGAAAGTGTCCCCCGGGTCACCGCCCGGGTTCACGATCGACTCGATGCGCTGCCGCTGGTACTCCTCGACGAGTCCCGAATTCAGCACCAGCCCCAGACCCACCAGCCCGAGGGCCGTGGCCACCAGGATGTGCCGGACCTGCGCACCGGCCACCAGCAGCACACCCATGGCAATCACCGCGAACACAACGGCGGTGCCGGCGTCGGGTTCCATCAGGATCAACATCATCGGCACGGCCACAAGCCCGAGGGCGCCGAGGAGCTGGACGAGCGTCAGGCGTCCCCCGAAGCGCGCCGCGTAGTGCGCCAGCACCACGATCATCGCCAGCTTGCCGAACTCTGCAGGCTGCACCTGGTAGCCACCGAACACGAACCAGGCGCGCGCGCCCTGACGAACGGAGCCCAGCGGCGTCAACACCAGCACCAGGACCAGCAGGGTCACTCCGTAGAGGGGCCAGACCAGCGAGCGGAACCGCCGGTAGTCGACGCCGGCGGCGACGGCACCCATGAACCCGCCCACGACGGCGAAAAGCGACTGCCGCTGGAGGTAGAAGGTGCTGTAGGCCTCCGGGTCGATGCCACGGGTGGCGCTGTAGATCATGCCGATCCCGAACAGGGTCAGCGCCGCCGCGGCCAGAACGAGGATGAGGTCGGCATGCAGCCATGGGGCCAGCGGGGGCACCCGCGGCAGCAGCCGGCGCGTCGGGTGTGCCCCGCTCGGGGTACTCACGACGCCTCCGGCGGCGCCACGGCGATCACGTCCTCACGGGGGATGTCCGTCTGCGCCTCGGGGATCCGATCCACCGCCACGGCCTCGAGTATCCGGCGCACCACCGGTGCCGCCGCCTCGCCGCCGAAGCCGGACTCCTCGAGCAGCACCGCCACCAGGTAGCGCGGCTGGGGCAGAGGTCCGAACCCCACGAACACCGCGGAGTCGGACTTGCCGAGCACCTCGGCCGTGCCGGTCTTGCCCGCCACCGGCCACTGCTCGTGGGGGAATCCGCTGAACGCGCGCTCGGCGGTGCCGATGCGTTCATTGGTGCGCAGCGTGGTGGCGTCGCGCATCCCGTCCAAGATCGGGGCCTGAAGATCGACCGGCAGGTAGACGCGAGCGGCGAGACGCGGGCGGATCTCGTTCACCAGTTCCCCGCTGATCGGGTCCACCATCCCGACGGCGACGTTGGGCAGGTAGATCCGGCCCCCATTGGCGAACACCGTAAAGGAGTTGGCCAGTTGCAACGGGGTCACGCCCAGGTCCCCCTGGCCAATGGAGATGTTGATGGTGTCGCCGGTGCGCCAGTCGGGATCGGGGAAGGCCTCGGGATTGGCCTCGTGGCGGGCGCGCTTGATCTCGGCGTCGGGCACGATCCCGGCGTGCTCGAATGGGAGCGCGATTCCCGTCGTCCTGCCGAATCCGAAATCTCGGGCGGTCTGCTGGATCTGATCTTCGTCATAGCCGGAACGGCGCGAGAACTGTTCGGCCAGCTTGTAGAAGTACACGTCGCTGGACACCGTGATGGCCAGCCGCAAGTCGACGTCCCCATTCGGCGCGCGGTCGGGGTTCTCGAACTCGCATTCGCCGATGCAGTCCTCCAGCACGTGATACCCGAGATCCTCGGTGGTCTGGGTCACACCGAGGAACCCGTCCGGCCCCAGCAGGCCCGTCGACAGCGCCGCGTAGGAAGTGATGGGCTTCATCGTGGAGGCCGGCGCGTACACGCCCTGGATGGCGCGGTTGTTGAGTGGGGCGTGGCTGGCCGGATGGACGAAGGTCTCGAACTCCTCCTCGCTGATTCCGCCGATGAACACCCGCGGGTCATACGCCGGGTAGCTGGCCATGGCCAGCACGTTTCCGTTGCGAGGATCCATCACGACCGCGGCGCCCGCCGGGGCGGCGAAGGTCACGAAGGCATCCTCAACCGACTCGTCCTGGCGCTCACGGGCCTCCTGCAGGCCGCGTAGCAACTCCTCCTCGACGAGTCGCTGCAGGTCCGCGTCGATCGTGAGGATCACGTCGGTTCCCGGCTGCGGAGCTCGGTAGCCGCGCTCGCGGACCACATTGCCGACGTTGTCGACCTCGATCTCCCGCCACCCGGGGGTGCCGCGCAGGACGTCCTCGAAGGCCAGCTCCACACCCGACTTCCCGATCTCGTCCACCGTGCTGTAACGCTTCGGATGGGTGCGGCGCGCCTCGATCTCCTCGGCGGTGATGGTGTCGATGTACCCGAGCACGTGCGCCGCCAGGTCTCCGTAGGGGTAGACGCGCTGGGTCCGCCGCACCACTTCGACCCCCGGGAACTCCTCGTTCCGCTCGGCCAGGAACACCTTGATCGAGTCCGACACGCCGACCGCCAGCGGGATCCGGTCGAACGGGCCGTAGGCGGGATCGGCCATCGCCTCGGTCAACTCCACGGACTTGGTGAGAACGCCCGAACGCGAGAGCTGGCGCGCCAACTCGAGCGCCAAACGCTGGCGCTGCGTCGACCCGATCTGATCGCGGAGGATGAAGGCGTCCATCGTGACAACGTTGACGATGCGGTTGCCCACCAGCTCCCGCCCCTTCACGTCGTAGATGCGACCACGGGGAGCGGGCTCGGGCACCGAGCGGATGATGTTGCCGGCGGCCTGGGCCACGAACTGCTCCGACGTCACCACCTGCAGGTACCAGAGCCGCACCACCAGTGTCGCCAGCAGCGCCAGCCCGATCACGCCGAGAATGCTGAGCCGCAGCCGGCGCGAGTCATAGCGGCTGAACCGTCGCCTGTCCGTCGCCTCCGTCTCGCGGCGCCGGCCACCGGTCGCGTCGGAGGATCGGCCCACACCCCCGGGCGTCAGCTGGCTCACCGTCCGGCAGCTCTGTCCAGAGTGCGCGCGGGCGGCCCCGCACGCACGCGGGCCGTGCCGGTCCAGGCCCAGCGCACGAGGAGCAGCATGGGGGGTGCCAGGAGCACCGACCAGAGCTCCACGACGCCGAGTGTCAGCATGAACCGGTCGTCGAACAGGTGATCCTGACCGACCACCTCACCGGCGAACACGTAGACGGACAACCCCAGGGCCACAAAAGGCGGAACCAGCCACCAGACCCGCACGGTGTAGCCAGTCAGCAGACCGGCCGCGGCGGCCACCAGTGCGTAGGCGAAGGCGGCGAGCCCCAGGGGCGTGAAGGCGACCAGGTCGTAGAGCAGACCGGCCACGAAACCGAAGCGGAGGCCGCGCCACCATCCACCCACCAGACCGCCCGCAACGGCTAGGACCAGCAGCGGTTCGGGGGCGCGACCCACGAATCGCAGCCCGTCGAGAAGCCCCACCTGCACGACGAAGACGGAGAACAGGACGAGCCCCGACCTCGTCCCCGTCCTGATCGTCTCAACGGTGATCGCCATCGCGGACCCTCACAGGGAGCTGTCGTAGAGCAGGATGGTCAGGAAGTTCAACGAGTCCAGGGACGCCGCCGGCTGCACGAACAGCACCTGGTTGAGTCCCGGGCCCACCGCCACCTCGGCCACAAGTCCGACCGGGACATCCGGCGGGTAGACGCTGCGGTCGATCCCGCTGGTCGTGACGAGCATGCCCACGTGCACCGGGGTGGAGATACCGATCCCCTCACTCACGACCAGGGGCTGACCGCGTCCGGTCCCCCGGGCCACGGCGACCGCGTCGGTGCCCACGAGGCGGACCCCCAGTTCGAATTCCGGATCGCTGATGAGCCGGACACGCGAGCGGCCGGGGGAGACATCCACGACCCGCCCCACCAGTCCGGCGCTGGTCCCCACCGGCATCCCGATCCTCACCCCCGCCGAGGAGCCCTTGTCCACGTCCACGGTGAAGTCCGGGAAGTTGCCGAGGTGCCGCACGACCCGCCCGGTGGTTGAAGGAATGTCGGTCACGTAGTTGATCCCCACCTCGGCCAAGTACCTCTGCAGGACCTCCGTGGCGCTGGCGTTCGCCAGGTCGCGGCCGCGCTCGATGTCGAGCTCGGCGCGCAGCCGCTCGTTCTCCGCCTTGAGTTCGTCGTAGTCCGTCACCGCCTCCCAGGCGTCGACCACCGGGCGCCCGGCTCGCTGCGCGCCCGAGATCACCGGATCCAGTGCCCCCTCGGCGGCGTTCTTGGCCTGCTCGAAGGGTTCCACGTTGCGCACGTCGAGGGTCACGAGCGTGACCGTGACGAGGACAAGGAGGACGAGAGTTAAGCGGGAACGGCCCTGGAGGATGGCCATGACTGCGGGGACCGCTCCCCTATGCGATCGACCGGCTACTCAGCGACCGGTGAATGCAGCACGCCTCTCAGTGATTCGAACTCCTCGAGCGAGTGTCCCGACCCGTACGCCACAACGTACTGGGGGTTCTTCACACGATTGACCTTGATCCCGGTCTCCGCCGCCAAGCGCTCCGCGAGGCCGAGGAGCCGGGAACCGCCGCCTGCGAGGTGGATCCCGCTCTCCATGATGTCGGCGGTGAGTTCGGGCGGCGCAGCGTCGAGTGTCGCCTGCACGCCGCCGATGATCTCATTCAGCGGCTCTTCGATTGCCTCGCGCAACTCCACTGTGTTGACGCCGATGCTCTTCGGCAGCCCGGTCACGAGGTCACGGCCGGGGACACTCAGGTTGATCTCGTCGTTCAGTGGCCAGGCCGAGGTGAACTTGACCTTCACCTGCTCGGTGGTCTGCTCGCCCAGGCCGAGGCTGTATTCCTTGCGGATGTAGTCGCTGATCGTCTGATCGAAATCGTCGCCCGCCACACGTACCGATCGGCTCACGACTATGCCGCCGAGAGAGATGACGGCGATCTCCGTCGTCCCGCCCCCGACGTCCACGATCATGCTCCCCGCCGGTTGCTGCACCGCGATTCCGGCTCCGATGGCGGCCGCCATCGGTTCTTCGATGATGAACACGGGTCGGCGGGCGCCGGCGTACTCGGCCACCTCTTGGACCGCTCGCTGCTCCACCGGGGTGATGCCCGACGGTACGCAGATGACCATGCGCGGCTTGGCGAAGCGGTTGCTGTGGACCTGCTGGATGAAGTAGCGGAGCATCTTCTCGCACACGCCGAAATCGGCGATGACGCCTTCCTTCAGCGGGCGCACCGTGCGGATGTTGGCCGGTGTGCGACCAATCATCTCCTTGGCGTTGCGCCCGACCGCCAGGAGGCGTTCGGTGCGGGCATCGAGAGCCGCCACGCTGGGTTCCTCGAGCACGATGCCCTCGCCGCGGACGTACACCATGGTCGTGGCGGTTCCCAGATCCA
>JAPPDX010000004.1 GCA_028824415.1 bacterium
CCACCACCTCGGGCTGGTTGCGGGCCTCGTCGGTGTCCTCGATGCGCAGCAGCATGCGCCCGCCCACCGAGCGGGCGTAGATCCAGTTGAACAGCGCCGTCCGGGCCGAGCCGACGTGCAGGAACCCCGTCGGCGACGGCGCGAACCGCACCCGCGTCGAGGATTCGGACGGGGTGTTCATGGTTTTCCGCGACCCGACCGCTGGTCTGCTGGTCCGGGCAGCATGGTCGGGGTGCGCGTGACCGGCAGTCGATCGGCGCTCACGGCGCCGCTGGGCACCCGAGCGCTTCGGGGGACACCTCGTTGGCGATGCGGCAGCGGATGGGGTAGCCGTCGTGGCCGCCGGCGCCGGCGAACAGCGCCCGTCGGGAGGCCACGATCTCGAGGGGCGTGCCGGCGTCGAGATACCCCCAGTGGTCGAATGCCACCTGCAGGTCGTCGGCCACCGGCGCCCGGCCGAACAGCGAGGCCCGCTTCATGGCCACCGCCACGCAGCCGGCCAGCACATCCTTGACCTTCTCGCCGGCCTGCAGCGCCAGCCGCTCCACATATCGCTTCGCCAGGCGCAGGGCGTAGCCCTGGTCGGGGCCCTGGTGGCCGAACCCGTCGCCGGCCGGCTGCGGCCCCTCGGGCAGTTCGCCGGGCCGCTCGGCCCGCCAGCCTCCCCGCTGCGGCGGAGACGTGTAGTGGCGTGCCGTCTTGCCGGGTGCGTGCGGCACGTAAGGAGGCTGGGCCATGGCGCAAATGTACTTGCGGCCGGCCGGGCTTCAGCGCTCCAGGTCTTCGATGCTGCGGGGGAAGTCGTCCTTGAGGAGGCGGGAGAGCGACCGGTCGGCCAGGATCCTGCCGCCGGTCTGGCAGCGGGGGCAGTAGTTGATCTCGTTGTCGGCGTGGACGATGCGCTGCACCGGGGTGGCGCACACCGGGCACGGCTGGTTGTACTTGCCGTGGACGGCCATGTCGTCGTGGAAGGCGGTGACCTTGTCGGGGAATCCGTCGCCCACCGACCGGCGGTGCCGCTCGGTCCAGTCGACCAGCGTGCTGCGGGTGGCCTCGTAGAGGCGGGCGATCTGGTCGTCGGCGAGGTCGGCGGTGCGCTGCATCGGCGAGAGCCCCGCGGCCAGCAGGATCTCGTCGCTGTAGGCGTTGCCGATGCCGCTGAAGGCGGTTGGGTCGCACAGCACCCGCTTCAGGGTGCGGTTGCGGGCACCGAGAACCTCCCGGAACCCGTCGAGGTCCACCTCCAAGGGTTCGACACCGCCCCGGTCGTGGTGCTCGAGCAGGGCGTCGCGGCCGGCGACCAGCCACAGTGAGGCCTTCTTGCGCTTGCCGGCCTCGGTGAGGAGCAGCGTGCCAGCGTCGAAGTCGAACGCCGCCAGGCCGATGCGCCCCGGCGGCTTGGCCCCGACCTCGTCGCGCCAGCGCAGCCGCCCCGAGACCATGAGGTGGATGACGAGGTACAGCTCGTCGGGGCCGTCCAGGGCCAGCACCAGGCGCTTGCCCAGCCGCCGCGTGCCGGCCACCACCCGTCCCTCGGCCGAGCTGACCGGCGGGTCGAAGGTCTGCAGCAGGCTGACGCCGACCACCCTGATGCGCCGCAGCACCCGACCCACCACGAACCGGTCCAGCGCCTCCAGGTAGACCACGACGTCCGGCAACTCCGGCACGTCAACGCCCCCGCCCGGCCATCGCCGCGTTCGTCGTTCCGGGTCCCGCGTTCGTCGTTCCGGGCCCCGCGTTCGTCGTTGCGAGCCCCGCGTTCGTCGTTCCGGCCGCCGCGCTAGTAGCCGTCATGTGAGAAGGCTACGTAGTGGGCGCTCCCCTGATCTGCTGCCCACCAACCAGATCCCCTGTCCGCCAACCAGGTTCCAACCACGAAGCACGGTCCGAGCCACCAAGCACGGTCCGAGCCACGAAGCAGGTTCCACCCACCAGGCAGGTCTCGCGCCACCAACCCGGCACAGGCACCGGCATCATCGCCACTCGGATCGGCGCCCGGTACCGTGCCGCCATGCAATTTGGGATCAAGACCTCGCAGCAGGACACCAGGTGGGCCGACATGCTGGCCGTCTGGACCGAGGCCGACGACATCGACGTGTTCACCTCGGCCTGGAACTTCGACCACTTCTACCCGATCTTCTCCGACTCGACGGGGGAGTGCCTCGAGGGCTGGACGACGCTGACGGCGCTGGCACAGGCCACGAGGCGCATCCGCATCGGTTCCATGGTCAACGGCATCGTCTACCGCCACCCGGCGGTGCTGGCCGCCATGGCGTCCTCGCTGGACATCATCAGCGGCGGCCGCCTGGAGTTGGGCATCGGCGCCGGCTGGAACGAAGAGGAGTGCGACGCCTACGGCATCCAGCTCGGCACCCTCACCGAGCGCTTCGATCGCTTCGCCGAGGCTTGCGAGATCATCAAGGGCCTGCTCACCCGGGAGTTCACCAGCTTCGAGGGCCGCTACTTCAGCCTCACCGAGGCGCGCAACAACCCGCCCGGCGTGCAGCAGCCGCACCCGCCGATCTGCATCGGCGGCCAGGGCGAGCGGCGCACACTGCCGCTGGTGGCCCGCTACGCCGACCACTGGAACTGCCCCGGCCCCGACCTCGACACCTACCGGGCCAAGCACGCGGTGCTGCAGGACGCGTGCGCCGCCATCGGCCGCCCGCCGGGCGAGATCAAGACCTCCATGCACCTGCGGGTGCCCGACGACGGCGACCCCGCCCCGGTTGCCGAAGCCGCAGCCGCCTACGCCGAGGCCGGCGTAGACCTCGCCATCTGCTACCTCCCCCCGCCCCACACCCCCGCAGTCCTAGAGCCCCTCGCCGAAGCCCTCACCCCCCTAGCGGGCTGACGGCCGCCCCGGCCCGCTGCTGGCCCCTGTAACTACCGGTCGACGTCTTGTAGGACAATTAACATTCGCAATAACTATGCTAAGCTTCGAATCTGTCTCTCGTTGCGAGGCTAGATGACGAAGAGTCGTCGCACATAGCGATACAAGGTGGGTGGTCCAGCGGAAGATGCAGCACCGAGATCCTGATCCGGAGGAGTTCGAACGGATTCGCATCAGCCAGAATCCGTGGCATCGAAATGGCGAGGTCCCTGAGGCACTGGCCCAACGGGTCGAGCGGTCTCTGGCAAGCGAGCTATGGCGACGGCTCCTGCAGGAAGACTTCCGGCGCTTTCAGGTGGTCTTGGGTCCCCGGCAGGTCGGTAAGACCACGGTGCTGTACCAGACGGTCCGCCACCTCCTTGGGGCCGGCATCGAACCCCGCCGGGTCTGGTGGTTGCGACTCGACGACCCGTACCTGCAGTCGGTCCAACTCGGCGGTCTGGTTCGTGCCGTGATCCGGGCGAGTGGCGCCACGGCGGAGCATCCGGTGTTCCTCATGCTCGACGAAGTCGTCTACGCCGATCAATGGGATCGCTGGCTGAAGACGTTCTACGACGACCGATGGCCGGTACAGGTGGCGGCCACCTCCAGCGCCGCCACGACATTGCGGGATCGCCGGGCGGAGAGCGGCGTGGGGCGCTGGGACCTCCAGCACCTCACCCCGTACTCCCTTGTCGAGGTCTTGGATCTTGTGCAGGGCACCGGGGAGTCGGGATCCGCCGTCCACCTCGGCGGGGTCGGGGAGACCCTGGGAGAGACCCTTCGGCAGTTGGGGGAGGGCTCGCTGGCGAGCGACGCAGCTGCGGCTGGGCGTCTCGTGCTCCTGATGCTCGGGGGATTCCCCGAGGTTCTGGCGCAGTGGGTGCACCGAACCGAGGGCCTCGACTCGCTGAGCGAGGAGAATGCGGCCGATCGGCTCGGCATCCAAATGCTCGTGTCGCAGCGATTCCTGCGGAGCGATGCGGTCGTCGGTTCTGTGTACAAGGACATCCCCCAGTCGGTCGGTGTGCGTGATCCGCTCGCGCTGGAGCGGCTGCTGCACGTCTTGGCCGGGCGGGTGACCGGTTTGCTGAACCCCTCGCGCATCTGCAGCGACCTGGGTCTGGCGCAGCCGACGTTCGACCGCTACCTCTCGTACCTGGAGAGCGCCTTCCTGGTGTTCACGCTGCCGAACTATTCGGGTAGCGAAGCGACGGTGCAGCGGCGCGGGCGCAAGCTGTATTTCGTGGACGGCGCCGTCCGCAACGCGGTGTTGCAGAGCGGCCGGAGCCCCTGGCAGGACCCCGTCGAGCGGGGGCGGCTCCTGGAGAACCACGCGATGAGCGAGCTCCGGTCGCTTGCCTTGCAGTCCGGCGTCCGGTTGTACCACTGGCGCGACGGGAAGCACGAGGTGGACGTCGTCTTCGACCACCCCAGTGATCCTCTGGCATTCGAGATCGCGTCCTCTCCGGGCCACACCCGGTCGGGGCTGCGTGAACTCACGCTGCGGCACGGGCGTTTCGGCGGGCGCTGCTACCTCGTTGCGCCCCAACTCCCGGTCATGCAACCGCCCGAGGGCGGTGTCGAGCCGGGCACGTTGCCCCTCGACATGTTTCTGCTGGCGGTGGGTGGGCAGGCCCACCGCGCTCTGCGACGGAGCCTGCTGCTCCCCTGAGGGGACTCGACGGGGCTAGACGCTGGCGGGGGCTTGGGCGTTGCTGTGGAGTAGGCCCCAGACGATGGAGTCGCAGAGTGCCTCCCAGGAGGCCTCCACGATGTTCTCCGACACGCCGATGGTGGTCCAGGTGCGGGCGCCGTCGGTGGAGTCGATCAGCACCCGGGTAACCGCGGCGGTGCCGGCGGCGGTGTCCAGGACCCGCACCTTGTAGTCGGTGAGGGCGATCCGGGCGATCTCGGGATAGTGGTCGCCGACGGCTGCCAGCAGTGCGTTGTGCAGGGCGTTCACCGGGCCGTTGCCCTCGCCGACGGTGATGCGGCGCTGGTCGCCGACCCACAGCTTGATGGTGGCCTCGCACTGGCGGTACATGGCGTCCTCGTCGGCCCGGCGCGGCCCGGGGATCCCGCCATCGGCCGGCGGCCCGGGGATCCCGCCATCGGCCGGCGGACCCGAGGCACCGGCCGGGGCATCGGTCGGCCGCATGTGGCGCCCCACCTCCACCCGGAACGACTCGATCCCGAAGTACCGCTGCTCCCAGCCGGTCGCCGCCCGCATCCACAACTCCAGGGAGGCGTCGGCCACTTCGAACTGGTAGCCCTCGTACTCCAGGCGCTTCAGGGTCTCGATCAGCTCGGCGACGGCGGCGCCGTCCAGCTCGATGCCCAGCTCCTCAGCCTTCAGCTCGATCGACGAGCGCCCGGCCATCTCCGAGACCACGAACCGGGTGCCGTTGCCCACCGCCACCGGATCGATGTGCTCGTAGGCGTCGGCCCGGCGGGCCAGGGCGCTGGCGTGCAGCCCGGCCTTGTGGGCGAACGCCGAGGTGCCCACGTAGGGCTGCTGGGGGTCGGGCGCCCAGTTGACCATCTCGGCGACCCGCCGGGACACCGAGGTCAGCAGTTCCAACCGCTCCGGCGGCAGCGTCTCCACGCCCATCTTCAGGCTGAGGTTGGCGATGATCGGCACCAGGTCGCAGTTGCCGGTGCGCTCGCCGTAGCCGTTGATGGTGCCCTGCACCTGCACGGCGCCCGCCCGCACGCCGGCGAGGGCGTTGGCCACCCCGCAGCCGGTGTCGTTGTGCAGGTGCACCCCCACGCAGGGCCCTAGGTGGTCGACGATCTCGGCCACGATGGCGTACACCTCGTGCGGCAGCGTGCCGCCGTTGGTGTCGCACAGCACCAGGCGCTCCGCCCCGGCCTCGGCGACGGCCTCCAGTACCGCCAGGGAGTACCCGGGGTTGTTCTTGTAGCCGTCGAAGAGGTGCTCGGCGTCGAAGAACACCCGCCGCCCCGCGGCCACCAGGTGCGCCACCGACTCCGACGCCATGGCGATGCCTTCCTCCAGGCTGGTGCGCAGCGCCCCGGTGACGTGGTAGTCCCAGCACTTGCCGACGATGCACACCGTGCCGGTGCCGGCCGCCAGCAGGTTCGCCAGCACGGCGTCGCTGTCGCAGCGGCCGCCCACCCGCCGGGTGGAGCCGAACACCACCAGCCGGGCGGTCTGCAGGCGCAGCTCCTCGGCGGCCCGGGCGAAGAACTCGTCGTCCTTGGGGTTGGCGCCGGGCCAGCCGCCCTCGATGTAGTGCACGCCGAGGCGGTCCAGTTCCCGGGCGATGCGCAGCTTGTCCTCGACGGTCAGCGAGATGCCCTCGAGTTGGCTGCCGTCCCGCAGGGTGGTGTCGTAGATCTCCACCGCGGCAGGTGTGCGGTCGGCGGCGGCCGCCGCGGCCCGTGCCCGGGCCTCCAGGTCGCTGCTCAGCCCCGCGGCGCCGGCATGAGCAGCGGCAGTACCGGCCGCCTCGTTGCGGCCCGCACTGCTACTCGTTGACATACTCGTTCCACTCCTTGTACCGGTCCACCCGCCCCTGGACGGCCTCGTAGAAGACTTCCTGGATCTGGCGGGTCACCGGGCCCGGGTCACCGATCTCCCGATCGTCGATCGAGCGGATCGGCACCACCTCGGCCGCGGTGCCGCTGAGGAAAGCCTCGTCGGCCGTGTACAGGTCGCTGCGCAGCAGGTTCCCCGTCTCGTAGGGGATCTCCAGGTCGTTGGCGATCGTGCGGATGGCGTCCTGGGTGATGCCCCCGAGGGCGCCCGCGCTGGTCGGCGGCGTGATGATCCGCCCGCCGCTCACGACGAACAGGTTCTCGCCGGTGCACTCGCTGACGTGGCCCTGCGGCGACAGCAGGATGGCCTCGTCGTAGCCGGCGTTCAGGGCCGACACCTTGGCCATCTGGCTGTTGATGTAGTGCCCGCAGCCTTTGGCGGCCGGCGGCATGGCGTTGGGGTCGTGGCGCTGCCACGAGCTGATCATCAGGCGCACGCCGGCGTTGATCGAGTCGGCCCCCAGGTAGATGCCCCAACTCCAGGTGGCGATCGACACGTTCACCGGGCAGGGGATGGGGTTGAGGCCCATCTCGCCGTAGCCCAGGTACACCAGGGGGCGGATGTAGCACGACTCCAGTTCGTTGATCGCCACGGTGGCCTTGGTGGCCTCGACGAGATCCTCGGGCGTGTACGGGATCCGGATGCCCAGGATCTTGGCGCTGGCGAACAGCCGCTCGATGTGGGGGGTGAGGCGGAAAACGGCCGCTCCCCGGTCGGTCGCATAGGCCCGGATGCCCTCGAATACGCCGTTCCCGTAGTGCAGGGTGTGGGTGAGGACGTGAACCTTGGCGTCGTGCCAGTCCACGAACTCGCCGTCCATCCAGATCTTCTCGACGGGCTGAATCGGCATTGGGTATCCCTTCTTTGTCTCGCTGGGTAAATGATGGTCCAGTACGGCCGGTGACGGACGGCGGACCGTCCGCCGACCTTCGCGTTCGTGCCGGCGAACTCGCCGGCGGGCCTAACCGGCTACGGCGGCGGCGATGGCGTCGCCGATGGCGCTGGTGCCCTGCACGTTGCCGTCGACGGTCATGCAGGCGCGGTCCACGGCGGCCGCGGCGGCGCCCTCGCCGAGGTTCTCCAGCATCATGGCGGCCGACAGGATCGCCGCGCTCGGATCCGCGATGCCCTGCCCGGCGATGTCCGGCGCCGAGCCGTGCACGGGCTCGAACATCGATGGCCCGGTGCCGGCTGCGTTCAGGTTCGCCGAGGCGGCTTTGCCGATGCCGCCGCTGACCGCCCCGCCCAGGTCGGTGAGGATGTCGCCGAACAGGTTGTCGGTGACGATCACGTCGTAGCGGTCGGGGCTGTCCACGAAGTAGATGCAGGCGGCGTCCACGTGGTTGTAGGCGGTGCCGTAGTCGGGGTACTCGGCGGCCACCTCCTCGAAGGTGCGATACCACAGGTCGCCGGAGTAGGTCATCACGTTGGTCTTGTGCACCAGCGTGACGTGGCGGCGCCGCTTGGACGCCAGCTCGAAGCCGAAGCGGATGGCCCGCTCCACGCCCATGCGGGTGTTCACCGAGCCCTGGGTGACGATCTCGTGCGGGGTGCCCTTGCGCAGGAAGCCGCCCTCGCCGGCGTAGGCCCCCTCGGTGTTCTCCCTGATGACCGCCATGTCGATGTTGCGTTCAGGCAGCCGGAAGGGGCGCAGGTTGATGTAGAGGTCGAGTTCGAAGCGCATCCGCAGCAGCAGGCCCCGCTCCAGCACGCCGGGCGGCACGTCGGGGGTGCCGACGGCGCCCACGTAGATGGCGTCGAGGCCGCGCCATTCCTCCACCACGCTGTCGGGCAGCACGGTGCCGTCGCGCAGGTAGCGCTCGCCGCCGAGGTCGTAGTCCACCGTCTCGAGTTTCACGCCGGCGGCCTCGATGACCTTCAAGCCCTCGTCGACCACCTCCGGTCCGATGCCGTCACCCGCCATAACCCCGATGCGATGTGTTGCCATGCGAATAATCTACCGGGCGTTTTGCAAGTGCTGCCCGGCTCGCCGGTCTGCGGTGCTGGTCAGTAGATTGATGCGATGAACGCCCCGCAGTTGACCCGCGCCGCCTATGAGCGGCTGCAGGAGGAGCTTGCCCACCTCACCGGGCCGGCCAACGAGGCCATCACGGCGCAGATCGCCGCCGCCCGGGCGCTCGGCGACCTCTCCGAGAACGGCGACTATCACGCCGCCCGGGAGGAGAAGGGCAAGATGCAGGGCCGCATCCAGCAGATCCAGGCGCTGCTGGAGAACGCGGTGGTGGTGTCCCCCGACGACGGGCCCGCCGACTGCGCGACGGTGGGCTCGCTGGTGGATCTGCGCTTCGACGGCGACGATGACACCGAGCGCTACCTCCTCGGCAGCATCGAGGAGCGCCACGACGACTACGACGTGGTGTCCCCCGCCTCCCCGCTCGGCAAGGCCATGATCGGCGCCCGGGCCGGCGACGTGGTGCGCTACGAGGCACCCGCCGGCGCCGTCGAGGTCACCATCGTGGCCGTGGCGGCCGCCGAGGATCGCCACTGATGGCGTCGGCTCCCCGCACGGCTTCCGGCTCGCCACGAGTGGCGACCGTCGCGGCCGCCGAGGACCGCCACTGATGGCAGCGGCTCCCCGAACGCTCAGCGAGCCCCCTCGCACGCTGAGCGAGCCCCCTCGCACGCTGAGTGAGAAGGTCTGGGACGCCCACGTCGTCCACGCCGGCGACGACGGCACCGACATCCTGTTCATCGACCTGCACCTCGTGCACGAGGTCACGTCCCCGCAGGCCTTCGACGGGTTGCGGATGGCGGGCCGAGCGGTGCGCCGCCCCGACCTCACCGTGGCCACCGAGGACCACAACGTGCCCACCACCAACATCAGTGGCCCGGTGGCAGACGCCGTGTCGCGCCGCCAGTTGGAGTCGCTGCGGGCCAACTGTGCCGCCTTCGGCGTGCCGCTGTACCCCATGGGCCACGACCGCCAGGGCATCGTGCACGTCATCGGCCCCGAGCTGGGGCTCACGCTGCCGGGCAGCACGGTGGTGTGCGGCGACAGCCACACGTCCACGCACGGCGCCTTCGGGGCGCTGGCGTTCGGCATCGGCACCAGCGAGGTGGAGCACGTGCTGGCCACCCAGACCCTGCCGCAGGCTCGGCCTCGCACGATGGCGATCACCGTGGACGGCGAGTTGCCGGCCGGTTCGGGCCCCAAGGACGTGATCCTGTCGATCATCGGTCGCATCGGCACCGGCGGCGGCATCGGCTCGGTCATCGAGTACCGGGGCGCCGTCATCGAGGCTCTCTCGATGGAGGGCCGCATGACCGTGTGCAATATGTCCATCGAGGCGGGTGCCCGGGCCGGCCTGGTCGCCCCCGACGAGACGACGTTCGGCTATCTCGAGGGGCGCCCCCACGCCCCCGCCGGGTCCGCCTGGGACGAAGCCGTCGAGCACTGGCGGTCGCTGCGCAGCGACGAGGGGGCGAACTTCGACAGCGAGGTGCGCCTCGACGGTGCCGATATCCCGCCGCACGTCACCTGGGGCACCAACCCGGGCCACGTGGCACCGCTGGACGGTGCGGTTCCGTCACCCGATGAGGCCGCCGACGACGCCGGGCGGGACGCCGCCGCCCGGGCGCTGGAGTACATGGGGCTGTCGGCGGGCACGCCCCTGCGCGACATCCCGGTGGACACGGTGTTCATCGGTTCGTGCACCAACAGCCGCATCGAGGACCTGCGCACCGTCGCCGAGGTCGTGGCGGGCCGGCGGGTGGCGCCGGGGGTCCGCACCCTGGTGGTCCCGGGCTCGATGCAGGTGAAGCACCAGGCCGAGGCCGAGGGCCTGCACGAGGTGCTGCTGGCGGCCGGCTTCGACTGGCGCGAGCCGGGCTGCTCCATGTGCCTGGGCATGAACCCCGACAAGATCTCTGCCGGCGAGCGCTGCGCCAGCACCAGCAACCGCAACTTCGAGGGGCGCCAGGGAAGAGGCGGCCGCACCCACCTGGTGTCGCCGGCCGTGGCGGCGGCCACCGCAGTCGCCGGCCACTTCGCCGCCCCCGCCGACCTGGACTGAGCCCCGATGCGCCGCCGACCACCGCCTCCGGCCACCGACGCCGTCATTGCGGCGAAGGTCCGCACCCGCACCGTCATTCCGGCGGAGGCCGGAATCCATGGGCCGGGGACCCGACTCGCGGCGCCGGCGGACCATCCGGCGACGGTCCGACGGACGAGGTGACCATGGAACCGGTACGGATCGTCGAGAGCCGGGCGCTGCCGCTGGACCGCTCCGACGTGGACACCGACCAGATCATCCCCAGCCACTGGCTGAAGCGGGTGGAGCGCACCGGCTTCGAGGTGGGACTGTTCTCGTCGTGGCGCGAGGACCCGTCTTTCGTGCTGAACGACGAGCGCTACGCCGGCGCCGAGGTCCTGGTGGCCGGGCCCAACTTCGGCACCGGCTCGTCTCGTGAGCACGCCGTGTGGGCCATCCAGCAGTTTGGCTTCAAGGCGGTCGTGGCCCCCCGCTTCGGCGACATCTTCCGTAACAACTCCGCCAAGTGCGGCCTGGTGACCGCCGCCGTGGACGCCGACTTCGGCCGCGCCCTGCTGGATGCCATCCTGGCCGACCACACCCTCGTCGTGCGGGTCGACGTGGAGAACCTCACTGTCGAAGCCCCCGCCGCCGGCCTCACCGCCCCGTTCCCCCTCGCCGACGCCGTCCAGGAGCGCCTCCTCGGCGGCCTCGACGACATCGCCATCACCCTCCGCCACGCCGAGGCCATCGCCGCCTTCGAGCAGACCCGCCCTACCTGGCTCCCCGTCACCGCGTAGTGCCGGGCCGACGGGCCGCCCGGGCGGGCGCCGCCGGTGGCGAGTCCGTCTCTCGCCTGCGGAATCGATCCGGACTTCGCCCCCGGCGTCCTCTTCTGGCGAGTGCCCGGGCAGGGCCGCCGGTGCCCGTCGGCGGATCGTCTGGCGAAATCGATCCGGCGCCGGCCCCCCGGCGTCCCCCGCCCTCGGGGTCCCGTCATTCCGGCGAACGCCGGAATCCAGACCGCGGCGGCCCGGGCGTCCTCCCCCCCTTCGTTATGGGATCTCCGGGAGTCGGGGCCTGGGTAGCGGGGCTCAGGGCTGGCTGATGCGGCCCCAGCAGGTGACGGTGCCGTCGCTGCGGAGGCCGCAGCTGTGGTTGCCGCCGGCGCTGACGGCGCTGAACAATCCCGCGGCCGGGGTCGCCTGACCCTCGGAGTCGTCACCCCAGCAGCTCACCGTGTCGTCGGTGCGCAGGGCGCATGTGTGCTTGCCGCCGGCGCTGACGGTTTTGAACCGTCCGGCGGGAGCGTCGGTCTGGCCGTGGGAGTTGTCGCCCCAGCAGGCCACCGCGCCGTTGGTGCGCAGTGCGCAGTGATGGAGGCCGCCGGCGGTGATGGCGCTGAACGGGCCGTGGTGCAGTGGGACTTCGTAGGTCTCGTCCGCGCAAAGGACGCTGTCGTCGTCGGTGATCAGGCCGCAGGCGTCCCTGTCGCCGGCTGCGACGGCGCTCACCGTCAGGGGAGGAACGAACGAGTCCGTGTCGAATTCGCTGAACCCGCGGCCCCAGCAGACCGCCGTGGCGTCTGTGCGCAGACCACAGGACAGGTAGCCGCCGGCGCTGACGGCGGTGAATTGCCCGTCGAGCGCGTCGCTCTGGAGGTTCTGGTTGCCGCCCCAGCAGGTGATCGTGGCGTCGCTTCGCAGCCCGCAGGAGTGCGTCAGGCCGGCGCTGACGGCCGTGAACTCGCCGTCGGGCGCGTCGGTCTGGCCGTGTGAGTTGTCGCCCCAGCAGTTGACGGTGCCGTCGCTGTGCAGCCCGCAGGCGTGCGCCCCGCCCGAGTCGACGGCACTGAAGCGCACCGAGGTCGGAGCGCTGGGCTCGCTGGCCGCGGGCGGCTCGGGTGCCGCGGTCGGGTCCCAGACGACGGGGGAGCTCACCAGCCAGCGCCCCACCCTGGCGCCGGCGGGGAAGAAGCGCCGCGCCGGCAGGCGGGGGTCGCCCCAGTCGCCGCCGGCCAGTTGCTGCTGGACCGCGAACTCGATGCGGTCGTCTGCCTGCAGGCGCGCCATGATCCGCACGGTGACATCGTCGGCGCCGGCCGGGGTCACCGTCAGCGGCGAGCTCACCAGCCAGCGCCCCACGGTGGCGCCGGTGGGGAAGAAGCGCCTCGTCGGCAGCAGCCGCTCGCCCCAGTCGTACGGCGCTCCCGTGTGGGCGTCCGGGTCGTGCTGGAGCGCGAACTCGGTGCGCCCGTCCTCCCCTCGTTGCGCCGCGATGCGCACTCCCACCGTCGGCTCGGAAGGCTCCTCCTGGGCCGAGGCGGTCGCGGCGACGGCCGCCACCCCGGCGAAGGCGATGAAGGCGGCCACACCACCGCGCACCAGCCGCGCCCACTCGGCCGTCGCCCGGCTGCCGCCTGCGGAATCGGTTGCCACGCCTACCGACACTATTCGCACGTCCCCCGGCCACGAAAAGCGGCGCTCGAAGCACTTGGCGGCGAACAATCGAGGGTGGTCCCAGGGGTCGGGCTGCGACGCCTTTGGCCTGCCACGAAGGAGCAGAGCGGCACCCCGGACCCCCACCCGGACGGACGCAACCCCCGAGGGTGGCGGATCGGGGGTGGGCTACGAGGTCTTTCGCTCACATCGGGAGGGGTAGGGGGCCCGGGAGGCCGAACTGCGACGACTTTCGCCTGCGTGGAGGAGCCGAGCGGCCCCCCCGGCCTCCTACCCCGGGCCGCCGCGGTCGCCGCCCGTGCCGCCGCGGTCGCCGCCCGGGCCGCCGCCGTCGCTGAGCAACCCCTCCAGGCGCGCCAGGCGCTCGTTCATCTCCCGCAGCTCGTCCCGCATCTCCTGCTCGCGGTGGCTCTGGCCCCGGATCCCGGCCAGCAGTCTCTCGTGGCCCTCCTCGGTCTCCAGTTCCACGAGGCGGGCGGCGGTCGCCGCCGACAGCAGGGCGATGAAGCTGATGCCGGCGATCATCAGCACCGTGGCCACCAGCCTGCCGAGCCCCGAGTTGGGGACGACGTCGCCGTAGCCCACCGTCGTGGCGGTCACGATCGCCCACCAGATGCCCTCGGGAACGTTGCGGCCCTCCTCCAGGTACGAGAAGAGAGTGCCGCTGACGACCACCAGCACGATCAGGCTCGACAACAGCCAACCCAGCCCCGATCTCCCGAAGATCCGGTGGATGAGCGCGGCGGTCCGGTTGGCGATGGCGGCGAGCCGCAGCAGCCGCAGCAGCCGCAACACCTCGACGAGACGCCCGATGCGGGCCAGCCGCAGGCTCGCCAGCAGATAGGGAACCAACGGCACCGTGAACAGCACGATGCACACATCCAGCCAGGCGCAACGCAGGTACGCCCTGCGGTTGGGCGTGACGATCAGCATGATGCCCAGTTCGGCCGCGAAGACACCCCAGATGGCCCAGTCGGCGACGTGGAGCCAGAACACGGCGGTCGAGCCGGTGAACTGCTCCTCCATCACCAGCAGCGGGATGACCGCCGCTGCCGCCATCACCACCAGCACGCTCATGCGGCGCTTCAGGGTGCGGCCCCGCGGCGTCAGGATGGCGTCGAACCCGGATCCCCCGAAGAGCGTATGGGGCCCGACCAGCGGAAGAGATTCCGCGATCGGCCGCTCGGCGGGGTCGGCCCGGGGAGGTCCGCTCGTGTCCTTCGGTCCCGACAAGGGCGATTCCCTCCTTCCGATACCCGCACCGAGCGTAGTTCTGGCCTCCTGGTGCTCCGAGCATCTACCAGAGCATCTACCTGGGCATTTGTGGCCGGCGAGGGCGGGGGAGCGGCGGTCGAGCGGTTGGCGAGGGGCAGCGGCCGAGCGGCCCGGGGGTGTCGGAGCGGTCGGGGTGCGGCGGTCGAGCGGTTGGCGAGGGGCAGCGGCCGAGCGGCCCGGGGGTGTCGGAGCGGTCGGGGTGCGGCGGTCGTCGAGAGAAGGGGTCGGGCAGGGGGCGTTCTGTCCGCCATGAAGGAGCAGAGCGGCACCCCACCCCCGGACCCGGGTCCCGTGGCCGCGCCCGCGTACCGGGGTGTCGCACCGCGCACCCCGACCCGCGTCCCGCACCGGGCCCCACACCGCCCCCCCCCCGGACCGGGCCCCACACCGCCCCCCCGGACCGGGCCCCGCACCGGCGCACCGGACCCCGGATTCAGATTCCCTACCTCCGGGGTCGTATTTCGCCGGTAGCGCCGTAGCCTGATCGGTGGCCGTGAATCCACGGCCGTTCCCGTATCAAGAAGGAGAAGACGGACGTGTCCGAATCAACCTGGGGTTTCGAGACCCGCCAGATCCATGCTGGTCAGGCGCCGGACTCGGCAACAAATGCTCGAGCGGTGCCCATCTACCAGACCACCTCGTACACCTTCAACAGCAGCGAGCACGCTGCCAACCTGTTCGCCCTCGCCGAGATCGGCAACATCTACACGCGCATCATGAACCCGACCCAGGCGGTTTTGGAAGCGCGAATGTCCAGCTTGGAGGGTGGCACCGAGACGGCAGTGGGTATTCCCGGTGCGCTGGTGCTCAGCAGCGGCCAGGCGGCGGAGACGCTGGCGATCCTGAACCTGGCCGAGGCCGGCGACCACATCGTCTCCTCGGCGTCCCTCTACGGCGGCACCTACAACCTGTTCCACTACACGCTGCCGAAGCTGGGGATCGAGGTCACCTTTGTGGACGACCCGCATGATCTCGACGAGTGGCAGTCGGCGGTGCGCCCCAACACCAAGTGCTTCTACGGCGAGGTGTTCGGCAACCCCGGCAACGACTTCTTGGACATCGAGGCGGTGGCCGACCTGGCGCACGCCAACGACTGCCCGCTGATGATCGACAACACCGCGGCCTCGCCGTATCTGGTGCGGCCGATCGAGTGGGGCGCCGACATCGTGGTGCATTCGCTGACGAAGTACATCGGCGGCCATGGCACCTCCATCGGCGGCTGCATCGTCGACGGCGGCACGTTCGACTTCAGCCGAAGCGGGAAGTTCCCCAACTTCACCGAGCCCGACCCCAGCTACCACGGCCTGGCCTACTGGCCGGCGCTGGGTCCGGGGTCGTACATCATCAAGGCCCGGGTGCAGTTGCTGCGGGACATCGGGGCGGCGGTCGCACCGCTGAACTCGTTCCTGTTCCTGCAGGGGCTGGAGACGCTGAGCCTGCGGATGGAGCGGCACTGCCAGAACGCCCAGATCGTGGCGGAGTACCTGGAGGGCCGTGACGAGGTGGAGCAGGTGTTCTTCGCCGGTCTGCCGTCGAACCCCACCCACGAGCGGGCCACCCGGCTCACCGGCGGGCGTGGCTACGGCGCCATCCCGTCGTTCATCGTCTCCGGCGGCCGGGATGCCGGCCAGCGTTTCGTGGAGGCGCTGGAGATGCACAGCCACGTGGCCAACATCGGCGACGTGCGCAGCCTGGTGATCCACCCGGCGTCCACCACCCATTCGCAGCTCACCGAGGAGGAGCAGGCGGCTGCGCAGGTGCAGCCCGGCCTGGTGCGTCTCGCCGTGGGCCTCGAGACGGTGGACGACATCATCGCCGACCTGGAGATCGGCTTCAAAGCCCTGTAAACCGGGGCCGCGGGCGCCGGGTGTTCCCGGTTGCCTCGCACAAGCGCACAGTCAGATCCGGCGCCCCGTCACCCACCTCGGGAGGCGGGGCGCCGCCGCGCCCGGCGCCGCGAAGCCGACGGTCCAACCGGCGTCGGCCGACTCATGCGTTTCTTATCTCTGAATCCAATAAGAACGATAAGACGTGGTAAGCTCTGTTGAGATGAGCGTGCTCGATTGATCGCCCCGAATCGGCGTCGGCCACTCATGCGTGTCTTATCTCTGAACCCGATAAGAACGATAAGACGCGGTAAGCTCTGTTGAGATGGACCGCTTTGCCAACCCCTACCGCCCGGGCGCTGGGACGCCCCCGCCGGCGCTGATCGGTCGCGACGACCTCATTGAAGGCTTTGAGTTCACGTTACGCCGAGCGATGGATCGTCGGCCAGGTAAGAGTTACATGGCCATCGGACTTAGGGGGGTTGGCAAGACGGTTCTGTTGAATCGCTTCATCCACGTCGCAAGAGACGTGGGGATGGAGGTGGGGTTCATCGAAGTGACCGAGGTGGATAACTTCCGCAGCCTCCTGTCGATCCGCCTACGACAGACGCTGCTGGAGTTGCAGCGCAGACCGATTCGAGACGCAGTCCGCACAGTTGTCACCAAGGCGCTCGCGGTTCTCAGATCATTCACGCTCCAACTCCCTGACGGATCATCGTTCTCGCTCGGAGTCGATCCGCTGGCCGGTCACGCCGACTCAGGACAACTGTCGGAGGACTTGACCGACGTGATTATTGCTGTTGGCGAGGCGGCAGCCGGGTGCGGATCAGGGTTGGTCCTCGCGATTGATGAGGCGCAGTACTTGTCCAAGGAGGAGTTGGCTGCATTGGTGGCAGCGGTTCACCGGACTACACAACTTGACCTACCGGTCGTAATGGTTGGTGCGGGGCTCCCGCAGTTGCCGGGTCTGCTCGGCGACGCAAAGTCGTACGCAGAGCGTCTCTTCGAGTTCCCCGTAGTGGATTCGCTTTCCGAGGCCGAGGCGGCCGAGGCGATCGTGCTCCCTGCGCAGGAGCAGGACGTGGAATTCGAACCGACGGCTATCGATCGAATCGTCGCGCAGTCTCGGGGCTATCCCTATTTCCTCCAGGAATGGGGGTTCCACGTATGGAACGGCTCACCGGGGAGTCCGGTGACCGAGGACGACGTGCGTTCGGTGCGCGCCGGAGTGATCGCCGCGCTTGACAACAACTTCTTCCGCGTGCGCATGGATCGCGTTACTCCCAAGGAGCGTGAGTATCTCCGCGCAATGGCGGATCTGGGGCCGGGGCCACATCGCTCGGGCGACATTGCCGCGCAGCTTGGCGTCAAGAGCGAGTCGGTCGCTCCTCGTCGGGGCAATCTCATCACGAAGGGGATGATCTACAGTCCCGCGCACGGCGACACGGCCTTCACGGTTCCGCTGTTTGACGACTTCTTACGACGGGTCGGGTCGGAGTTTTGACGGGGCTACACCCGTGTTGTACGTCCGGGCGCAACGTTGCCGCTGGGCTGCCTACCACCTATGCGGTTCTTATCGGTGGATCGGGTAAGACCGGTAAGGCGAGTTCAGAAGTTGTCCAATGTGTCAACCCGCTGTGTGTGCCTTGTCGCTCGACAGCACCAATGGGGGCCCACCGCAGGGAGTTGGGCTTGATCCGCTAGGCGCGGTGGAGGGTGGCTTCGAGGTGGGGGGTCATGGGCTCGCCGACGGCGGCCATGTGGACCTCGTAGCGCATGGTGTCGCCGTCGACGGAGATGCGGCGCTCGGTGGCGTCGACCTGCTTGGCGGTGGGCGCCAGCACCACCTGGCCGCCCGGGCCGGCCCGGTTGGCCGCGTCGGCTCCGGTTGGGCCGCCGTCTGCCCCGCCGGTGCCGCCGTTCGCCCCGCCGGTAGCGTCCCGGGCCCCCGCCCGCAGCATCAGCACCAGGCCGAAGTGGGTCTCTGTCACCTCGCCGACGAGCACCTCGGCGATCCCGCTGGGATGCACCACCAGCAGTTCCAGGCCCCGGTCGCCGGCGGGGCGCAGGTAGCCCGACTCGGCGTGCAGCGGCGCCCCGTCGGCGCCCTTGGTCCGCTGGCCGTAGGCCAGGAACGGCTTGCCGACGTGGCCGATCGTGACCTCCTCGGTGTACTCGAAGGGCTCGATCGTCGGGTAGTCGCCCCGACCGCCGCCCCGCCAGGTCCCCAGCAGGGGAGCAAGATGGTCAACGGCCGGGTGCAGTTCCATGGGCCTAGCCGGCTACCCCGTCATTCCGGCGCAGGCCGGAATCCAGGGCCGAGCGGTCGGGGCTGTCTGGATGCGGTATGGCTCGCCGTTCCTAGAAGTCCATGTCGGGCATGCCGCCGCCGGGGGCGCCCGCGCCGTCCTCCTCGGGCTTGTCGGCCACGACCGCCTCGGTGGTGAGGAACAGCCCGGCCACCGAGCCGGCGTTCTGCAGCGCCGAGCGGGTCACCTTGGCGGCGTCGATGATGCCGACAGCGGTGAGGTCCTCGTACTCGCCGGTGGCGGCGTTGAGCCCTTCGCTGCCTTCCAGGCCGCGCACGTGCTCAACGACCACGCCGCCTTCCATGCCGGCGTTGACGGCGATCTGGTGCAGCGGCGCCTGCAGCGCCCGGGCCACGATGCGGGCCCCGGTCGCGGCGTCGGGGTCGTCGAGCGAGGCCGCGGTGGCCTCCACGGCGGCCTGCGCCCGCAGCAGCGTCACGCCGCCGCCGGCCACGACGCCTTCCTCGATGGCGGCCTTCGTGGTGCTGACGGCGTCCTCGATGCGGTGCTTCTTCTCCTTCAGCTCCACCTCGGTGGCGGCGCCGACCTTCAGTACGGCCACGCCGCCGGAGAGCTTGGCGAGTCGCTCCTGCAGCTTTTCCCGGTCGTAGTCGGAGTCGGTGTTCTCGATCTCCTGGGTGATCTGGCGGATGCGCCCGTCCACGTCGGCCTTGCTGCCGGCGCCTTCCACGATGGTGGTCTCGTCCTTGGTGACGACCACCTTGCGGGCCCGGCCCAGCAGGTCGATGCTGGTGTTCTCCAGCTTCAGCCCGACGTCCTCGGAGATGACCTGGCCGCCGGTGAGGATGGCCATGTCGGCCAGCATCGCCTTGCGGCGGTCGCCGAAGCCGGGGGCCTTCACGGCCACCGAGGCGAACGTGCCGCGGATCTTGTTGACGACGAGGGTGGCCAGCGCCTCGCCCTCGGTGTCCTCGGCGATGATCAGCAGCGGCCGGCCGGCCTGCATGACCTTCTCCAGCACGGGAACGAAGTCGCGCACGGCGGTGATCTTGGAGCTGACCAGCAGGATGTACGGGTCGTCGAGGACCGATTCCATGCGCTCGGCGTCGGTCACGAAGTAGGGCGAGATGTAGCCCTTGTCGAAGCGCATGCCCTCGACGAGGTCCATCTCCATGCCGAAGGTCTGCGACTCCTCGACGGTGATGACGCCGTCCTTGCCGACCTTGTCGATGGCTTCGGCGATCTGGGCGCCGATCTCGTCGTCGGCTGCGGAGATGGCGGCCACCGAGGCGACCTGGTCCTTGGACTCCACGTCGACGGCCTGGCCCGCAATGGCGGCCACGGCGGCGTCCACGCCGGCTTCGATGCCCAGCTTGATGGCCATGGGGGAGGCCCCGGCGGCCACGTTGCGCAGGCCTTCGCGGACCATCGCCCATGCCAGCACGGTGGCGGTGGTGGTGCCGTCGCCGGCCACGTCGTCGGTCTTCTTGGCGACCTCTTTGACCAGTTCGGCGCCGATCTTCTCGTACGGGTTCTCGAGGTCGATCTCCTTGGCGATCGACACGCCGTCGTTGGTGATGGTGGGGGCGCCCCACTTCTTCTCAAGGACGACGTTGCGACCCTTCGGGCCGAGCGTCACGCGGACGGCGTCGGCGAGCTGGTTCATCCCTGCTTCGAGCGAACGGCGAGCCTGTTCGTCGTAGGCGATGATCTTCGGCATGCTGGAATTCCTCCGTGGAAGGGTTGATGTACTAGCACTCTCGGTCTGAGACTGCTAGGAAGCCTAAGGGGGGAGGGGGCGGTCCCCAACATGGTTCCCCTCGGTGGTCTGCGTCCCCGGGCGAGGGGCTCGGGGTGCCGCTCTGCTCCTTCATGGCAGGCCAAAGGCGTCGCAGCCCGGCCCCCCGGTCCCCCGCCCTCCGTTGCTGGGAGCCGGGTGCGTGTGGGGACCGGTTGAGAGGGTGAGGGTCAGAGTTCTGCGGCGCCGCCGGCGACTGCTGGGACGATGGCGACGGTGGAGCCCGCCGGTACTGAGGTGGCGGGGCCGTCGAGGAACCGCACGTCCTCGTCGTCCAGGAAGACGTTCACGAAGCGCCGCAGGTCGCCCGACTCGTCCAGGACTCGCTCCCGCAGTCCGGGGTGGCGCGCCTCCAGGTCATCCAGCACGTCGGCCACGGTGGCGCCGCTGGTGCTGACGGTTGCCGAGCCCGCGGTGAGGGGCCGCAGCGTGGTGGGGATCCGCACGGTCACAGTCATGGTCCAACATGCTACCGAGCCGCCCCGAGCCCCCGCCCGTCCCACCGAGCCCCATACCGATCGACTGGTTGCCCGGAGACCACCCGGGCCCCATCCGCAGATCACCCGGGCCCCACCCGGGCCCCACCCGGGCCCCATCCGCAGATCACCCGGGCCCCATCCGCAGATCACCCGGGCCCCACCCGGGCCCCACCCGCAGATCACCCGGGCCCCACCCGGGCCACACCCAGGCCCCACACGGGCGCCGCTAATCCGACAGGTGCTCGGCGAGAGCCTCCTCGACGCAGGCGGCGGGTTCGGCGAAGGCGCGGTCTGCGCCGAAGCGCTCGCTGAGCGACAGCACCGGCACCGTCGCCGGCGGCGCCGCGTCTCCGTCGATGGCGCCCGCTACGGCCAGCGCCGGCACCCCCAGGCGCTCGGCCAGCTCGCACACGCCCCCCACCACCTTGCCGTTGAACGACTCGGCGTCCAGCAGGCCCTCTCCGGTCACCACCAGGTCGGCGCCTTCGAGGCGTTCGGCCAGGCGGGTCTCCTCGGCCACCACCTCGAAGCCCTCCACGAGCCGGGCGCCGAGGGCGGCCAGCCCGCCGGCCAGCCCGCCGGCGGCGCCCGACCCGGGCAGGTCGGCCACGTCCACCCCGTATTCGCCGGCGTACATGCCCACGAGTCGCTCGAGGCGCCGCCGCAGCAGCTTCACTTCGGCCGGCGTGGCGCCCTTCTGGGGCCCGAACACCTCGGCGGCGTCGCAGAACCGGGTGCGCACGTCGCAGGCCACCACCAGTTCCACTCCTCGCAGCCGGTGCCCCGGCAGCAGCGCCCGCAGCGCCCCGAATCCGCCGTCGGTCGTGGCCGAGCCCCCGACGCAGACGATGATTCTCCGGGCGCCCCGCTCCAGAGCCGCCTCGATGAGTTCGCCGGTGCCGTAGGTGGAGGCCGACAGGGCGTCGTTGCCATCGGACCCGCCGACGAGCTGCAGCCCCGACGCCTCCGCCATCTCGATGACCGCCACGTCGCCGTCGAGCCGCCAGCCGGCCGTGACCGGGTCGCCGAGGGGGTTCGTGACGACGGTGCTGCGGTTCGCCCCGCCGAGTGCGGCGAGGGTGCCTTCGCCCCCGTCGGCCATCGGCATCGGTTCGGCGTCCCAGCCGGCTGCTTCGGCTGCTCGGCATGCGGCGGCGGCGATATCGGCGGCGGACGCGGTGCCCTTGAACTTGTCGGGGGCGGCCAGCACTCGGGGCCGCGGCGGCTCATTCACAGGGGTTGCGGCCGGCCCGGGTTCGGGTGGCGGGCCCATGTGCGCCGTGCCGCCGGTGGTTCCGTCCTGCTGGCGGTTGCGATCGGCCCCGGCGGGGCCTCAGCAGTTGGGCTGGGCCAGGTCGTCGGCGCCGATGTGGATGAGGACGTGGGCCTCGCCGGGGGCCGTGGGGGGTGAGGCCGGCAGCGGCAGCACCTGGGCGGACGGCACCTGGATCAGCGAGGCCACCACGCCGGCGTCGGCGCCGTACTGGTCCACGTAATAGACGGAGGAGATCTCGGCGGCGTTGTCGGCGTTCACCGCCGGCAACACGTTGTACCCCTGGGCGCTGAGCGACGTGGCGAGCCGGCCCGCGGCGCCGCAGACGGTGGTGCCGTTGGCGACCAGCACTCGCACCTCGTCGCGGTTGTGCGTCGGCGGGGGCGGCGGGGTCGGGTCGTCGAACATGTCGTCGGGGGCGGAGGGTGGCAACTCCACGTCTTGGGCCGTCGGCGGGGGCGGCGGCGGGTCTGCCGCGGGCTGCGGCTCGGGCGTCGGGGCGGGCTCGGGCGGCGGGGCGGGCTCGGGCGGCGGGGCGGCGGAGGTCGTGGCGTCGGTCGTCTCGACCGGCTCGTTGGCCGTCTCTCCGTCGTCGAGGCCCCGGGCCAGGATCACTACGGCGATCACGAGGGCGATGATGACGACGATGGCGCCACGCAGGGCGTTCATGGGCGCGTAGCCATGCGGCTGGGAGGCATCAGCGACAGGCTAGACGCGTCCAAGCCACAGTTGGGTCATATCCCGGCACATGACACGCCACCGCGCCAGAACGCGCCGACCCGCACCACGCCGCACCGCGCCGACCCGCACCACGCCGCACCGCGCCGACCCGCACTGCCCGGACCCGCACCGAGCCGACCCGACCCGCACCGCGCCGACGTGCACAGTGCCGTGCGGGTGGCCGGCCGGTGCTCCTACGTTGCCGGCCGGCCCGGCTCGTAGGCTGGGGTGCGCCGCCCGAGTAGCTCATCTGGCCAGAGCACCGGTCTTGTAAACCGGAGGTAGTGGGTTCGATTCCCACCTCGGGCTCCGCCCCGCCCGCCGGCCCCGGCCCGTGCGCCCGCAACGGGTTTCCCGGGTTGGTATCTCCCGAGCGGTCGGTATGTTGAGCACTCTAAGACCGAGAGTGCTAACCACTGAACAAAAAGGGAGAGCCAATGAACCTTCAGCCCCTCGAGGACCGTATCGTCGTACGGCCCAGCGAGTCCGAGGAAGTCACCGCCAGCGGTCTCGTCATTCCCGACACCGCCAAAGAGAAGCCCCAGCAGGGTGAGGTGCTCGCAGTCGGTCCGGGCAAGCGTTCCGAGCAAACCGGCGAGCTCATCAGCCTCGACGTGAGCGTCGGCGACACCGTGGTCTACAGCAAGTTCGGCGGCACCGAGATCACCGTCGGTGGCGAGGACCTGCTGATCCTGTCGGCCCGCGACGTGCTGGCCACCGTCGGCTGAGCGTCCCGCAAACCGCCGGGACCGCGCGCCGCACCCACGGCCCTACACGAAGGAGTCACCGACACCCCATGACCACCCTGTTGAAGTTCGACGACGACGCCCGCAAGGCCCTCGAGGCCGGCGTCAACCAGCTCGCCGACACCGTCAAGGTCACGCTGGGCCCCAAGGGCCGCAACGTGGTCCTCGACAAGAAGTTCGGCGCACCCACCATCACCAACGACGGCGTCTCGATCGCCCGTGAGGTCGAGATCGAGGACCAGTTCGAGAACATGGGGGCGCAGCTCGTCAAAGAGGTCGCCACCAAGACCAACGACGTGGCCGGCGACGGCACCACGACGGCCACCGTGCTGGCCCAGGCGCTCGTGAACGAGGGTCTGCGCAACGTGGCCGCCGGCGCCTCGCCGACGGGCCTGAAGCGGGGCATCGAGAAGGCGGTCGCCGCCGCCACCGATGCCATCGCCGGGATGGCCACCCACATCGAGGACAAGAAGGAGATCGCCCAGGTGGCCGGGCTGTCGGCCGCCGACCCGGCTGTTGGCGACGTCATCGCCGACGCCATCGACAAGGTCGGCAAGGACGGCGTCGTAACTGTGGAGGAGTCGAACACGTTCGGCATGGAGCTCGACTTCGTCGAGGGCATGCAGTTCGACAAGGGTTTCCTGTCGCCGTACTTCGTGACCGACCCGGAGCGCCAGGAGGCGGTCCTGGAGGATCCTTACATCCTGTATCACCAGGCGAAGATCACGGCCGTGCAGGACCTGCTGCCGGTGCTCGAGAAGATCATGCAGACCGGCAAGCCGCTGCTGGTGGTCGCCGAGGACACCGAGGGCGAGGCCTTGGCCACGCTGGTGGTCAACAAGATCCGCGGCACTTTCACCTCCGTGGCCGTGAAGGCCCCCGGCTTCGGCGAGCGCCGTAAGGCGATGCTGGCCGACATGGCGATCCTCACCGGCGGCCAGGTCGTGTCGCCCGAGGTCGGCATCAAGCTGGAGGGCGTCACGCTCGATCTGCTGGGCCGGGCCCGCAAGGTGGTCGTCAACAAGGACGACACCACCATTGTGGAGGGTGCCGGCGACCGGGCCGATGTGGAGGCCCGCATCCGCCAGATCCGCACCGAGATCGACAACACCGACTCCGACTGGGATCGCGAGAAGCTGCAGGAGCGTCTCGCCAAGCTCGCCGGCGGTGTTGCGGTCGTGAAGGTCGGCGCCGCCACCGAGGTGGAGCTGAAGGAGAAGAAGCACCGCATCGAGGACGCCCTGTCTGCGACCCGGGCGGCCATCGAGGAGGGTGTGGTCGCCGGCGGCGGCACTGCCTTGCTGCGTTGCCGTGACGCGGTCGCCGCCGCGGCCGAGGAGCTTTCGGGCGACGAGGCCACGGGTGCCCGCCTGGTTCACAAGGCCCTGGAGACCCCGGCGAAGCTGATCGCCCAGAACGCCGGCTTCGAGGGTTCGGTGATCGTGCGCCGTGTGGCCAGCGCCGACGGCACGACCGGCTTCAATGCGGTGACCGGCGAGTTGGAGGACCTGCCGGGCGCCGGAGTGATCGATCCGGCGATGGTGACCCGTGCGGCGCTGCAGAACGCAGCGTCGATCGCAGCGCTGCTGCTCACCACCGAGTGTCTGGTGGCCGACAAGCCCGAGCCCGCCCCGCCGATGCCGCCAGGCGGCGACATGGGCGGCATGGGCGGAATGATGTAACACCCCGGCATCCATTTCCGACTAAGCGACCCCCCGGGTCCGGGAGACCGGCCGGGGGGTCGCTCGCGTCCGACGGCCGCCGGTCCCGGCGCCGCTGTCAACAACTCGCCGGCGCAGCCCCCGCCCGGCCTGCCCGCGCCCGCCTGCCCGCGCCCGGCCCGCCTGCGCCCGGTCTGCCCGGCCTGCCTGCGCCC
>JAPPDX010000128.1 GCA_028824415.1 bacterium
TGCATCGACATGCACCGCGGCCACGTGGGGCCTGAGGCGGAGTTGACGTGCCCGGCGCCGCGCGCCCGGTGGCGCATCCCGGCGCACAACATGTTCCACGCCGCCTGCCGCGCCATCGGTATCCCCATCATCCACGTTCAGCACTGGCAGCGCTACGGCGGGATCGATGACCTCAACTCACGCCATCACAACCGCATGGCCAACTGGCGGGCGATGTACGAGCTGTACCTGCCGGCGAACCCGCTGATGGACCAGCACTCCTGGGAGGGCACCGAGTGGCTCGACATCCTGGTCGAGGAGGAAGAAGGGGACTACTACGTGCGCACCAAGAAGCGCCTGTCGGCCTTCTACCCCACCGATCTGGAGTTCCTGCTGCACCAGCTCAACGTGCCGAACCTGGTCCTGACCGGCACCTACACCGACGCTTGCGTGCTCTCCTCCGCGTTCGACGCCGCCAACCGGGACTTCCGGGTGATCGTGCCTCGTGACATCGTGGCCGGCTACAGCCAGGAGGTCGAGGACTCGGCACTGGCGATCATCTCGCTGCACCTCGGGCTCGTCACCGACGGGCCCGCCCTGGTGCGCGAGTGGTACGCCCGCAAGGGCATGGATTTGCCAGCGGGGTTCGAGGGGATCACCGAGATCACCGAGAGCTGCGGCCTGCTCCTGGATCGGGACGCTCAGGACGCCGAAGCGGCCTGAGCGCCGGCCCAGAGCGGCCCTCAAGAGACACAACAGAGGGAGGGGCTGTCGGGGGACGGCCGGCGGAGCGATTTCGCCAGACGCTCCCGCCGACGACCACCGGCGGCCCCGACCGGCCCACCAGACACCGCACACCCAACCGGAGGTAGCCATGGCCAGTGATATCCAACACATCTGGGGCGGCGAGCCCATGCCCCTCATGCCCTATACGCCTGCCGTCAAGGCCGGCGACTGGGTGTTCCTGTCGGGCCAACTCGCAACCGACTTCGAGACCGGCATCACCGCGGAGGGTGGCGGCGACGGGCGCAACCCCTACCTGGACAATCACCTCGAGTTGCAGTCCAAGGTCATCCTGGACAACCTCACATCGACGCTGGCGGCCGCTGGTTGCGACATCGCCACCGACGTGGTGCGGATATACCAGTGGTTCACCTCTGAGTACCCAACGATGGAGGAATTCGCCGAGGGCAACACGTGGCCACGCATCACCATCACGCCGTACCTGCGCACCCGCGACCTCTACATCAAGCCGCCGCGCCCCGCCTCCACCGGCATGGGCATCAAAGAGCTGCTCGTAGCGGACTCGCTCATCGAGGTCGACCTGCTGGCCATCCCCGGCGGCCCCAGCGTCGGCTACGAGACCCCAGAGGGCGTTCCGTCACCGCTGGCCGGCTACTCACCGGCCATCCGGCGCGGTGACTGGATCTTCCTGGCCGGGGAGATCCCCGTCGACTGGATGGGCGACTGGATGTCCGAGCGGCACATGGGTGACTTGAGCTGCCTTGCGCCCGAGGCACGGGTGAATCCCTATCTCTGGTACGACTCGCCGATCGAGCGTCAGACCGACTACACGCTTCAGAAGCTCGAGAAGATCGCAGCGGCCGCCGGCGCCTCCTCGCTGCAGAAGAACTGCGTCAAGGCGACCGTGTATCTCTCGGGGCCCAACGACTTCGCCGGCATGGACCGGGTGTGGCGCCAGTGGTTCCCGGAGAACCCGCCGGCGCGCGTGGTGGTGCCCTACATGGGCCTCGGCGGCATGGGATCGCGCATCGAGATCGCCATGAAGCTGCTGGCCGACGACGCCTCCATCTCCAAGGAGACGATCGAGACGTCCGACGCGGTGGAGCCTCCTTGGCACGAGCCACAGGCCGTCAAGGCAGGTGACTACCTGTTCTTCAGCACCATGATCCCCACAGACGAGCGCGGCAGTCTCCCGGCGAGCGTGCAGCGCAACCCCGGCTTCCCGCACTACGGCCTACCGCCCCAGATGGAGATGGAGTACCTGATCGGAAACATCTCGGCCATCTGCGAGGCAGCCGGAACGTCGCTGGAGAACATCTGCAAGCGCCAGTGTTACCACTCCGACTTCGCCGACTTCCAGATCTCCATCAACGAGTGGGCACGTCACTTCCCCGGCGGAAAGCCGGCCTCCACGACGATGCGGATCGGTGGACCGCTGCAGGTGCCCGGCGCGCACGTGATCCTCGACCTGATCGGCTACGCGCCGTCGGCCTGACGGCAGCGTTCGACTCCGGCGACGGGGAGTAGTCCATGGCAACGGCGGGGTCGATCCTCGGTCACAGCGTTCTGCGCCGCGAGGACGCGGCGCTGCTGGTCGGTGGCCGGCCCTACGTGGACGACCTGGCAATCGAGGCGCGCAGTGTCGTCTTCGTGCGCTCCGACGTCCCGCACGGGCGGATCCTCAGCATCTCCGGCGGCGACGGCGTCTATGTGGCCGAGGACCTGAACATCCCCGACATGCTCGCCGGCCCGCCGGCCCCCGCGCACTTCGGGCGCCCGGCCCTGGCGACCGGGACAGTGGGTTACGTGGGCGACCCGGTGGCCGCCGTGGTTGGCGAGACGCTCGCTGAAGCCCGTGACCGCGCCGAGGAGGTGATCGTCGAGATCGAGGAGCTCCCCGGCAACTCCGATCCAACGACGGCCAGCGAGGTGGTCTTCGAGGTCGACCCGATCGAAGACCCGGGAGCGCTCGACGGCGCCGACGTGGTCGTGTCGTTCAGGTACGTGAATCAGAAGATCGCGCCGGCGCCCATGGAGACCAACGGGATCCTGGCGATCCCGAACGTCGACGGCATGAACGGCCAGGGGAGGCTGCGGCTCTGGGTCCCCACCCAGTGCCCGTTCTCGGTACGGCAGACGATCTCCGACTGCCTCGGGCTCGACCTTGATCAAGTCCATGTCGTGGTTCCGGCAACCGGCGGCGGGTTCGGAGCCAAGGGCCACGCCTATGTGGAGCAGGTCGTGACCGCGGCTCTGGCCATGCGGCTCGGCGAGCCGCTGCTCTGGATCGAGTCCCGCACCGAGAACATGCTCCATATGGGCCACGCCCGCGGCCAGGTGCAGGACGTGCAGGTCGGCGCCCGCGCCGACGGCACCGTCGTGGGCATGAAGTGGAGCGTCACCCAGGACGCCGGGGCCTACCCCGACATCGGCGCCTGGCTGACCTTCTATACGAAGATGATGGCGTCGGGGACCTACAGGATCCCGCGGATCGACTTCCGGGCACGGAGCGTGGTGACCAACACCGCGCCAACCGGTGCCCTGCGGGGCGCGGGCCGGCCCGAGGCGGCCGCGACGGTAGAGCGGGCCATGGACCTGCTGGCCGTCGAGGTGGGACTCGACCCCGTGGAGGTGCGGCGCCGCAACCTCATTGAGACCCACAGCGACCCGGTGGTCACACCAACGGGGGCCGTCTACGACGCCGGCGACTACCTCGCCGCCATGGAACGCGCCGTCGAACTGGTCGGCTACGACGATTTGCGCCGGGAGCAGGCCGAGCGCCGCGCCCGCGGTGACCGCCACCAACTCGGCATCGGCGTGGCCAACTACATCGAGGTCACCGGCAACGGCCCCAGCAACGACTACGGGTCGGTGGAGGTCCACGACGATGGCGCGGTCACGGTGCTGTCGGGCGTCTCGTCGCACGGGCAGGGCCACCAGACCACCTACGCCCAGATCGCCTCGGAACAACTCGGCATTGGTTGGGAACACATCACCGTCGTCCAGTCCGACACCGACCTGGTTCCCCGTGGCAACGGCACCTACGGCTCCCGCTCCCTCCAATTGGGAGGCTCGGCCATCGACCGCGCCGCGGCTGCCGTGGTGGACCAGGCCCGCCGGCTGGCCGCCGAGCATCTCGAAGCCAACGTGGACGACATCGCGGTCTATCACGGGGAGGGCCTCGGCGTGGCAGGATCGCCCGACACAGTGCTCTCGTGGAGCAGGCTGGCCGAACTCTCCCCCGAGCCGCTCGCCGCCGAGTGTGACTTCGATCAGGGTGCCCGGAGCTACCCGTTCGGCACCCACGTGGCGGTCGTGGAGGTGGACACCGAGACCGGGGGCGTCCAGCAGCTGCGCCACCTGTGCGTCGACGACTGCGGCAACGTCATCAACCCGCTTCTGGCCGAGGGGCAGCAGCACGGCGGCATCGCCCAGGGCATCGCCCAGGCGCTGTGGGAGGAGATGGTCTTCGACGTCGGCGCCGGTCCCCGCACCACCAACTTCGGCGACTACCTGATCCCTTCTGCGGCGGAATTCTGCGACTTCGAAACCCACCGCAACACCACGCCGACACCGCTCAACCCGCTCGGCGCCAAGGGCATCGGCGAGGCGGGCACCGTCGGTGCCACGCCCGCGGTGCAGAGTGCGGTGATCGACGCGCTGGCGCCCTACGGCGTTCGCCACCTGGACATGCCGATGACACCCGAGAAGGTGTGGCGCGCCATGACCGCCGGCGGCAACGGCGGCAACGTGTCCGCGGACTCGAGGAGCAGCCCGTCGTGAGCGCATCAACCAACGGCGCCGTCGTCGAACTCCAAGGCATCTCCAAGAGCTACGGCGAGACGCGAGCCAACGTCGACATCGACTTCGACCTGCGCGCCGGTGAGATCCACGTGCTGCTAGGCGAGAACGGCGCCGGCAAGACGACGCTGATGAACGTCATGTTCGGCCACGTGCTGCCGGACGCCGGGTCGATCCACGTGCGCGGCGAGCAGGCCGACATCCACTCGCCCCACGATGCCATCGAGTTGGGCATCGGCATGGTCCACCAGCACTTCTCCCTTGTGCCGACGTTCAGCGTCGCGGAGAACATCGTCCTGGGATCACGCCCCGTCACCGACCTACGGTTCAGGCGCGGCGCCATCGGAGCCGAGACAACCGAGTTGGCAGAGCGCTTCAGCATGCCGCTCGATCCCCACGTCCAAGTGCAGAACCTCCCTGTCGACCTGCAGCAGCGAGTGGAGATCCTGAAGGTGCTCTATCGGGGTGCCACCATCCTGATCCTCGACGAACCGACCTCACTGCTGGGCCCGCGACAGATCGAGAACCTGCTGGACATCCTGCGCGACCTGCGCGACCGGGGCTGCTCGATCGTCCTGGTCACTCACAAGCTCGGCGAGGTAATGGAGGTGGCCGACCGGGTCACCGTGCTCCGAGCAGGCAAGTGGGTCACGACCACCGAGCGTGGCGACTTCGACGAGCGCAGCCTCACTCGGGCCATGACCGGCCACGAGATCACCGCCGTCGAGAGCGACCATGCCCCCTCGACCGACGACGTCCCGCTCCTGGAAGTCCGTCAACTGAATGAACCCGGCGAGGGCGCCGACCACCTCGACAATATGTCCTTCATGGTGCGCCCCGGAGAGATTCTCGGCGTGGCCGGCGTGGAGGGCAACGGCCAGCGCACTCTCGTGAACTGCATCTGCGGCCTCGAGGAAGCGGAGTCCGGGACCGTCCACATCGCCGGGGAGGACCTCACCGGCGCCGGGACAAACGCCCTCCGCAGCGCCGGTCTGGCGGTAATACCTGAGGATCGGCACAGTTGGGGCCTGATCCTGGACATGACCCTGGCGGAGAACATCGCCATGTCCGACATTCCCGCTGGCGCATACAACAAGTCCGGCCTCCTGGACTGGCGCAGCGTCCGGCGTCGATCCCGGGAACTGCTCGAGGAATACGACGTGCGGCCACCCGACCCGGACCTGCTGGCCTCGAGCCTCTCCGGCGGCAACCAGCAAAAGGTGGTCCTGGCCCGGGAACTGTCACGGGAGCCGCAAGTCCTCGTGGCGGACAACCCCACCTGGGGGCTGGATGTTGGCGCCATCGACTACGTCCACCGCCGCCTGTTGGACGTGAAGCACAGCGGCGCCGCCGTCCTGCTGCTGTCGATGGATCTCGAGGAACTCCTCAAGCTGAGCGACCGCCTCATCGTGCTGTTCCGGGGACGCATCGTGCTGGAACGCTCCATCCGTGACCTCGACATGGACGAGTTGGCTCTCGCCATGGCCGGAAGGACAGCCCAGGCCGCTGCCCGGCCCTAACCGGCGCCGGATGGTCCGGGCAAGACCATCCGCCCGTTCCACACGCCAACGGCGGCCCTGCTACTGTGGGTTTCAACAGGATTGAAGCTCTACTCGCAATCTGCGCGTAGAACGGAACTGAAAGTGAGAGGGGAGAAAGTGCGACGCATTCTTCTGCCATTGGTCGCGATCGTGGTTCTGGGCGGTGTCGTCCTCAGCTGCGGTGGCGACGACGAGGGCCCGGTCAAGCTCGGCTTCCTGGCCGGTCTGTCCGGTGACTACTCCGAGTGGGGTCCACCCAGCCAAGACGGCGCTGAGGCCGCCATCGGTGTGATCAACGAGTCCGGCGGCATCCTGGGCCGCGATGCCGAACTCGTGGTGCAGGACAACCTGTCCACGCCGGAGGGCGCAGTCACGGGCTACAACCGGATCCGCGAGGAGATCGACGCACTCGGTGGCGTCGAGTCCGACGGGGCCGTTGCCCTGCTGGGCACCGTTGCAGAGGACGAGATGCCGACCATGTGCCCGGCCTGCGGCACGACGGTGCTGGACACCGAGGGCGGCAACTTCATCTGGCGCATCACCGCGTCGGACACCACCTACGGCATCATCTCCGCGCAGTTGGCCCGCGACCTGGGCTTCACGCGGGTGGCCATGCTGGTGCAGCAGACCGAAGGTACCGAGAGCCCGGCCAACGTGTTCAAGGACGTCTGGGAGAACAAGATCGGCGGCGAGATCATCGCCGACGTGCGCTTCGCTCCCGGCAGCGACAGCTACCAGGCCGAGGTCGAGCAGGCGTTCGCGGGCGACCCCGAGGCCGTCTACATCGGCGCCGGCCCCCAGGCCGGGATCCCGATCCTGCGGGAGTACATCGCCAGGGGCTACGACGCCCAGATCCTGGTCTCACCGGACCTGCAGGTGCCCGACATCGCCGAGGCGGCGGCCGAGTTGCCGACCGGCCGGATCCTGGCAGCCCAGGTCACCGACGACTTCGAGTCCCCGGCGTACTCGGCCTTCGCGGCGGCGCACCAGGAGTACGCGGGCAAGGCGCCTCCAACAGGCTTCTATGAGACCAACCAGTTCGATCAGTACATCGTGCTGGCGTTGGCGATGACCGCCGCTGAGTCCACCGACGGCCCCGCTGTCGCCGCTCAGATCTACAACATCGTGAACGCGCCGGGCACCAAGGTGTACACGTACGCCGACGGCGTCGCGGCACTCGAGCGCGGCGAGCAGATCGACTACGACGGTCCCTCGGGGTCGATCGAGTTGCACACCACGACCGGCAACCTGGTCTCACCCAAGGTCGCCGTGCAGCACATCGTCGGTGGCAGCTACACCGCGCGCGAGGTCATCGAACTCGACGCAAGCCTCGGCCGCTAGGTCACCTAGACCCAGGATCACTCCGGGGCGGCCCCGCCCGACGGTGAGGCCGCCCCGGGATCCGGCTCTGTTCGCGTGCAACACGTCATCTTCGGGCTGCTGACCGGGGGGGTTCTGGCCGCCGCCACGGTCGGGTTCGCCCTGATCCGCCAGACCGAGAACATCCTGCACATCGCCCACGGGCAGATGCTGGCCCTCGGCGCCTTCCTGTCGGTCATCCTCATCACCAACGCCGGCATGAACGTCTTCGTGGCCGGGGTTGTGTCCATGCTGGTCATGGGCGTCCTGGGTGTGATTCTGGGGATCGTCGTCTTCAGGCCGGTGAAGGACGAAGGCGGCAACGTGTTGCTCTTCACGTCGATCGGCCTCGCCTTCGTGATCTACGGCGCGATCATCGCCATCTTCGGCACCGTCCTGCGCCCCGTGCCGGTCGGCTTCGGCCCTCGCATCGAGTTCTCGGTACCCGAGTTCGTGCTGGTTCTCGTGCTGGCGGCAACGCTGGCGGCACTCGTGGGCTGGCTTCTGGCCAACCGCTCCCGGCGTGCCGAACACCGCGCGGTCGTCGGCAGGTGGGCCGAGTTGTGGGCCGCCCGCGGGACCGGGCTCGTGCTCGCTCTCGCAACCGTCGCCGCCACCGTCATCTTCGTGCTGGCGACCCTGAGCGACGGCTTCGGGGCCGACCACAGGGCTCTCAACATCGCCACCGGCGAGTTGGGGATGATCCTGCTGTCGCTGGGAGCGGTGCTGAGCCTGCAGTTCTTCCTGTCGTTGACGCGCATGGGTCGCTGGCTGCGCGCCGCGGCCTCGAACCCCGCCCTGGCGGCGGTTCGCGGCATACCGGTGCGGGTCGTCTCGAACGTCGTGTGGTTCATCGGCTCGGCGCTGGCTGCCATGGCCGGGGTGATGATCGCGGTGCGCCGCGGCGGCGTCACCAGCCCGCTGGGATGGGAGAACATCCTGGTGATCCTGTCCGCGGCCGTCCTGGGTGGCACCGGCAGCATCATGGGAGTCATGGCCGCCGCCGTGCTCCTGGGCATGGCCATGGACGTGAGCGCGCTGTGGATCCCGACCGCCTACCGCCTGGTCGTGGCGTTCGGCGCGCTGATCCTGGTGCTGTTCGTGCGACCCGAAGGGTTGTTCAGCACGCGCCGGAGAGCGGAGCAGGCCGCGTGAGCACTCTCGCCGCCATAAGTGCTCTGGGCTCACCCACGTTCTGGGTGAGCCTCCTCACCCTCATCGGCATCTACGCCTCGGTCACCATGCTGCTGAACGTGGAATCGGGCTGGGGCGGCATGTGGGACCTCGGCATCGTGGGGCTGCTGGCCATCGGCTCCTACACCTACACGATCGTGACCAATCCTCCCGGGGAATTCGAGGTCAGCTACGCCCCCGGCTGGCCCGTCTGGGCAGGGATCCTCGCGGCCATGCTCATGACCGGCATCGTGGCTTTCCTGGTCGGGCTGCCTGCTCTGCGCGCGCGGCGCGAATACTTCCTGATCATCACGTTCGCCTTCGCGGAGGTGTTCCGGCAGTTGGCGATCAACCTGGGCGATCTCACCCACGGGACCGTGGGATTCAACAGCGTGGCCCGGCCGTTCGAGAGCTTCTTCCAACGCGACGCCCTGAGAGCCGTCCTGCTCGTCGTGACATGGGGCGCCGCATTGCTGGTCTACGCGCTGACCCGGCGGATCAGCCGCTCGGGCTACGGGCGGGCGTTGCGGGCCATGCGCGACAACGAGCCGGCGGCGCTGTCGCTGGGGATCCGGGTCAGCCGGCTGCGCCTACAGACCTTCGTGCTGGTGGGCGTCGCTATCGGCGGGATCGCTCCGCTGTACATGTGGTGGCTGCGCTATGCGAACCCCAACGTCTTCAAGGCGCAGTTCACGTTCACGGCGTGGACCGCGCTGGTGCTCGGCGGCATCGCCAGCCGGTTCGGCCCCGTGCTCGGCGTGGCGGTCCTGCTGCTCTTCACCGAGTTGGTCGAGTTGATCGACGTGCCGCCGGAACTTCGCAATGTGCACGTGGCCGTGCATCCCCTGGCCATCGGCCTGTTGCTGGTGCTGGTGCTGCGCTTCCGTCCCGAGGGCCTGCTCTCGGAGCGCCGGACGTTCGGGGAGCGAGCCCGCCGGCAGACCTCCCTCGACGTCGCCATGGCCGCAGTGGCATCGCGTCTCCGGCGTCTGGGCCGCGGTGACGCCGTGCAAGCGGAGGCGCTGTGACCACCAACGGCAGCGGCGCCCTGCTGAGCACGCACGGTCTGTACAAGGCCTTCGGGGGCAACGTCGCCGTGCACGATGTGTCCCTGGACCTCTACCCGGATCGCATCACCGCGCTCATCGGACCCAACGGCGCAGGCAAGACGACGCTGTTCAACATCATCACCGGCTACGAGCGGGCCGACGCCGGCAACATCACCTTCGACGGCCAGCCGGTGACCGGGATGGCCCCCTGGGAGATCTCGCGGCGGGGGGTTGTCCGCACGTTCCAAACGCCGGTGGGTTTCCCCACCATGACCGTCTGGGAGAGCCTGCAGGTGGCGGGCGCCTCGCACAACGTGCTCACCGGAATGATGACCAACCGGGGCCGGCGCGAGACCGCCGAACTCTCCGCGAGGGCCGACGAGACCCTGGAGAACCTGGGCCTGGATCAGCTCATCGACACGCCGGTGGACGAGTTGGCCGCCGGCGACCGCAAGCTCGCCGAGTTGGCCCGGCAACTCATGGCCCAGCCCCGGCTACTGCTTCTGGACGAACCCGCGGCCGGCGTCAACCCCGGTGCGATCTCGCGGCTCTCCGAACTGATCCGTGACGTGCATCGCAGTGGCATCGCGCTCATGATCATCGACCACAACCTCTCCTTCGTGCTCGACGTCGCCGACTACGTGCACACCATGGCCAACGGGCGGATCATCGCCGAGGGGACTCCCGAGGAGATCGCCGCAAACCCACTGGTACGCCAGGTGTACATGGGAGCGGACACGTGACCAACGAGGCGGCCGCCGGCACCTCCGTGGACCGGTCCCCAGCACCGAGCCTGGTGCTCCGCGACGTGGACTCCGGCTACGGCGACCTGCCCATCCTGCACGGCGTGAGCCTGGAGGTGGCCCCGGCGGAGATCGTGGCAGTGATCGGGCCGAACGGCGCGGGCAAGTCGACCCTGCTGAAGACGCTGTTCGGGCTGCTGGCGTTGCGCGGCGGCACGATGACCTTCGGTGAGGACGACCTCGGCCCAACCACCCCGGGGGCCCGTGCCAAACTCGGGATGGCCTACGTTCCCCAGGAGGGCAGCACCTTCCCGGAACTCACGGTCTACGACAATCTCGCCGTCAGCCTGCTGCACGAGCACACGCGCACGCAGCACCGTCGCATCGGCGAGATGCTCGAATCCTTCCCAGCCCTGCAGGAGTTGCGCCGAGCCCGAGCCGGCACGCTGTCCGGCGGCGAGCGCCAGATGCTGGCCATCGCCTCGGCGATGATCTCCGAGCCTCGCTTCCTCGCACTCGACGAGCCGACAACGGGTCTGGCCCCGTCGATCGTGCAGGAGCGCATCGCCGACATCGTCGCCGTCCGCGACCAAGGCACATCGGTGCTGTGGGTCATCGAGGAGAGCCCGATGCTGTGCCTGCCGCACGTGGACAGGGTCTACGTGCTGAACTCCGGCGTGCTGGGGCCGTCCCAGCCGGCCGAGGACATGCTGGACGAGGAACTGCTGCAGGCCACGTTCTTCGGGATCGACCATCATCGGGAGTAGCCGGATCCACAGCCAGGGGGAACCATGACCACGACAGCCGCCGCTGTGACCCTCGACGACATCGAGCCCCGTGCTCCCGACCTCACCAACTACTGGCACCCGGTCCTGGAATCAGCCGAGGTGACCGCCGATGCGCCGATCGGGTTCGAGTTACTGGGGCGGCACCTGGTGGCCTACCGCGACAACGGGCAGGTCCGCGTCATGGACGATCTCTGCATCCACCGGGGGACGGCCCTGTCGCTGGGCTGGACGACCCCGGAAGGCTGCATCGTGTGCCCCTATCACGGCTGGCAATACGACGGCGAAGGGCGCTGCGTGAACATCCCCGCGCTGGAGCCCGGCTCGCCCATCCCGTCGAGCGCCAGGGTCAACAGCTTCCCCACTGACGAGCGCTACGGGCTCGTCTGGGTCGCCCTGGCCGACCCGGTGGGGCCTATAACCGAGTGGCCCAGCGGCGAGTGGGACGACCCCAACGTCGAGATCTGGTACAGCCACCGGTATTCGTGGCACGCCTCGGCGGCTCGAACCGTCGAGAACTTCCTCGACGTCTCGCACTTCCCGTTCCTCCACGACGGGCTGCTGGGCAGCCGCGACCAGACGGTGACCGGCCCCTACGACGTGACCGAAACCGACTACGGCTTCTACGTCAGCTACAAGGCACTCGAGCCGGGCGGGGTGCACTCCGCCAGCGGAACCGAGGTGCACTGGGAGTACTTCCTGTGGCTGCCATTCAGCGTGCACCTGCGCAAGGGCACCCCCGACGGCCACAGCACTGTGGTGTCCATGGCGTGCCGCCCCACCAACGACGACTCCAACGAGCTGTTCCTCTGGCTGTCGCGGAACTACGACCTGGGCGTCGACAGAAACGGCTTCCACGATTTCACCCACGAGATCATGGAGGGCGACCGCAGGGTCGTGGAGAGCCAGCGCCCCGTGCCGCTACCGGTCCGCCTGACCGAGGAACTCCACCTGCGCGGCCCCGACGCCGCCGCCCTCGCCTACCGCCGAGCCCTGGGACCCATCGGCGGCATCTGAGCCCCGACCGCTTCGTGCTGTTCAACGGCACGTTCGCCGCGCTCGGGGGCGGCATTCGCCTGGCAGAGCGGTTCCGGGCGGCGCTGGAGGACTCCTTGCGGGGTAGCACAATCACGGGGTAGCACGATCACCCCGGACAACCGGATCGATGTGTTGAACGTATTGCGAACCGTAGGCTGCGCAGATGCGAGCCTCCGACATCATCGGCCTGCTCGATCTCAAGCTGCTGCCGGACAACGAGGGGTACTTCACCGAGACGTGGCGCGACGAGCACAGTTCGGCCATCTACTACGTGATGCGATCCGGCAATTTCTCGGCCATGCACCGTCAGGACGGACCCGAGCTGTGGCACCACTACGCCGGCGCGGCGGTGGAGATGCTGCTGCTGGCGTCCGACGGCAGCATCGCCGCACCGACCCTGGGCAACGACCTCGGGCGAGGCCAGCGGCCCTGTGTCGCCGTCCCGGCCGGCACCTGGATGGGAGCCGCCACCACCGGCGAGTGGTCGCTCGTCGGCACCACCATGGCGCCGGCGTTCAATCAGAGCGGGTTCGAGTTGGGCGTGGAGACGGACCTGGCATCCCGCTACCCCGCCGCGGCCGAGGCCATCGCACGCTTCGTCCGCCCGCCTGGACCTTGAGCCACGCCGAACACCGATCCAATTCCCAGGGACCGGCCCGCTTGTGAGCCCCGGATGACGGTGTGAGAGCCTCAGAGGTCAGCGAACTGCTCGGCCTTGAGCCGCTTCCAGAGGAGGGCGGGCTCTTCGCGGAGACATGGCGCGACCGGCACGGCTCGGCCATCTATTACCTGCTCGTCGACGGGGACTTCTCGGCCATACACCGCCTCGACGCGGCGGAACTCTGGCATCACTACGCCGGAGCCGCCGTCGAGATGTTGCTACTGCTTCCGGACGGGAGCGCCGAGACCGCGACACTGGGCAATGACCTCGCCGCCGGGCAGCGGCCCTGTGTCGCGGTCCCCACCGGAACCTGGATGGGGGCTTCGACGACCGGCGAGTGGTCGCTGATGGGCACCACGATGGCGCCGCCCTATCACCAGGAGGGCTTCGAACTCGGCGACGCCGACGAGTTGATGGCCCGCTACCCGTCGGCCGGCGACGCGATCTCCCGCCTGGTCCGGGGGTCCGGAGTCTGACGCTGGCCGCGCACGGGCGGGTTGCTCAGAAGTCCCAGTCCCGGGGCTCTACCTCGGCGGTGTGGCCGTGGCGCGACAGCAAGTCCGCCACGGCATCCTGGGCGAAGCGGAGGCCGTCGTGCATCCCCTGGCGGAACGCCGTGGCGCCCTTGGCGACGTTGTAGTCGAGTTCCGCGTTGATGCGGCCCAGCAGACTCTGCAGGTCATCGGCCAGGGTGTCGCCGGAGGCGATGACCCGCTGACCCTGGTCGGCCTCGAGGGAGTTTCCGGGAGGGTTGGTGTCAGCCGGTGTGCTCCCGGCGGACGCCTCGGGCGCCTGGAGCCCCACGATCTCGGCAAGTTGTTCGGCGTTGAACCCCACGACCTTGCGATCGCCGGCGATGAGCGTCGGCACAACGAGTTCGCCCGTCAAGGCAAGCAACTCGGCGTGGGCATCGGGGCTCTGGCGGATGTTGCGGTCGTCGAACTCGACGGAATGCTCGTTCAGGAAGTCCCGAACGCGGCAGCACTCCTGTCAAGTAGGCGTCCGCGCATCTGTGTTCAAGCTGTAGAGAATCACCTGGCCCACGTATCGCTCCCTCTCTCCAAGACCGACGGACCAACCTACCGCACCCGAGGGGCACACCCCAGCCGAGAGACCACAAACGGGATCGGTCGTGAGCGGTGACTCTCCTGATCGAATCCCGACGCGCCTCGTACTGAGAGTGTGGTCATGCTTCTAGCATGCTATTATCATGCTATGGCCAACCTACAGGTGAAGAACATCCCGGAGACGCTCCATGACCGGCTGCGCCGGCATGCGCGCGCCAACAACTGCACAATCAGCGCTGCAGTGCTCACGGCCGTGGAGCGCGAACTTGCCCGATGGGAGTGGCGCGAGCGTCTGGCGCAGCGGCCGACGACCGACCTCGGGATCGAGGCGGCTGCGCTCCTGGCGGAAGAACGCTCGCTCCGCGCCGTGGAGATCGAGTGACCCGACTCGTCATCGACGCCTCGGTAGCGGTCGAGTATCTCCTGAGAACCCCCCTCGGTCTCACTCTCACCAACACAATCGACGACGCCACGTTGCTGGCGCCCGAGTTGATGGACGCCGAGGTGCTGTCAGTGCTGCGCCGGGCCGTGCTACGCGGGCATCTCGAGCAGGAACGGGCGCTCATGGCCGTGGACGACCTGACGAACTGGCCGGTGGATCGCGTGCCCCACCGAGCGCTCGCCCGGCTTGCGTGGGAGTACCACCACACAGTGAGCGCCTACGACGCCCTCTACATGGCCACCGCCCGTGCCCACGACCTCCCCCTGCTGACCGCCGACGGCCGCCTAGCCCGAGCTCCCAACCTCCGCATCGCCATCCACCACGTCCAGTTGACCTGACCGCGCTGCAGTCGTCGCAAGACAGCGACGGCGGGCGACACTCTCGTACCGGGATCGGACTCCACGGGCTTAGGCGAGAGACATCTGCACTACTCTGAGAAGGTCCCGGACGCTTCCTGAGCCGCGAGAATTCACGTCCCTGCAAGCAAGAATCGAAACGATCCGGTCCTTGCCGATCCCTCAGAACGAGGAGTCGGGCCAAGTTCCACATCTTGGCGCCGATCCTGCAGAGCCTCGGATGGGATCCATATGGCCCCGAAGTCCTCTACGAACTCCCGGTGGGCGGCAAGGGCAGCGGCGGTCGAGCGGACATCGCACTCAAGTCGTCCGACCGGATCGTCGCACTGATTGAAGCCAAGGCCCCTGGGGCTGACCTTCGCAGCCACGTTGGTCAGGTACTCGGCTACGCGTTCCACGAGGGCGTGGACATCTGCGTCCTCACGACTGGCCTTGAGTGGTGGCTCTACCTCCCGCGGGAATCGGGTCCACCGCCCGAACGCCGATTCGCGGTTCTGAGGATCGCCGATGATCCCGTCGAGCAACTCTTGGAGGACTTCCACGCGTTCTTGAGTAAGGAAATGCTGGTCAACGGAGACGCGGAGAGCCGTGCGAAGGCAGTCCGCAAGGCCGGCCTCGAGGCAGCCCAACTGAACAAGGAGATCCCGGGCATATGGACCCAAATGCTGAAGGAGCCTGACGATGAATTGGTCGAACTTCTCAGCAAGCGGATCTACGAAGAGGTGAACCTGCGACCGACCAAGCCGCAGGTGGTGGCGGCCCTTCAAGGCTCACCCATTCCCTCTGCGGCAATTCCGGCCGACCCGTCGGCACCAACGCCATCACCAACCCAGCCGCAGAAGAGTCTCAAGCCAAAGAAGCCGGGGACGGGTGCGAAACCCGTTGCGATGGAGTTGTGGGGCGAACGCCACGAGGTCAAGGCGCTTGCCGATGCGTTCAGGAAGGTCCTTGACATCCTCTACGAACGACATGCCGACGAGTTCGACCGCGTGCTGGAGATCCGAGGACACAAGTACCCCTACGCGGCGCGCGACTCCGAGATGCTTAGCCCAAACGGCGAGAGCTACAACTATCAACAGCCATCATCGGGAATCTCCTTCGATCTCTGGCTAAACGCCGAAGGGTTCCAAAGAAGGACGCGCCAATTCCTCGTGCACTTTGGCCACGAACCAACTGATTTCAGAGTTCTGTACGACTAACCGATCTGACTCACCGGTTCCTTGGTCTCTCCCAGTGCCGGGTAATCGCGAACTGCGACCCTGCTCCTGCGATTGGCACGTTCGCGACGAAATCAGCCAAATGAACCCACTCGCTCCGCGAGTAAGTTCAGATCCAGGTGGTCGTGAAGGGTGTCGGCGAGGCGGTCCAGGTCGCGGTGCCAGCGGGTGGTTTGGTCTTCGATGTGGTCGGTTCCCCACGCCAGCCAGTCTTCGAGGACTGCTCGACGGAAATCGGCCTGGTCGAGAAGGCCGTGGACGTAGGTGCCGAGGATCTGGTTGTCGGGCGACCGCGCGCTGAACGGGTAGAGGGTGGGATCCGCCTCGCTGTCGCCGTGGCGAATCTCGTAACCGGCGAACTCGACTTCCTCGGGCCAACTCGCCCTGCCCGAGATCGCTCGCACGAGCTTCTGGGGCTGGATCTCGGTCTCCAGTGCCAACCAGCCCAAGCCGGCCGTCTCGGGAGGCCCTTCGATCCCGTGAGGATCCAGGATGCGCCGACCCAGCATCTGGAGGCCGCCGCAGATGCCGAGCACCCGGCCGCCGTATCGCAGGTGCCGCTCCAGTGCCGGCACCCAGCCGCGCTCTCGCAGCCAGGCGAGATCGGCAGCCACGGCTTTGGATCCCGGCAGGATCAGCAGGTCGAGCCCTGCAAGCTCGCCAGAGTCGCGCAGCCAGGCGAACTCCACGTCCGGATCGGCCACCAGCGGGTCCACGTCGGCGATATTGGCGGCACGCGGGTAGTGGACGGCACCGACTCGGAGCCGGGTCGCTTCGTCCGCCGCGGCCCCGGCCCGTCCCTCCATGAAGGCGTAGGGGGCATCCTCCTCGGGTAGCAGCAGGTCGGGAAGGTACGGGACGGCCCCCAGCACCGGCAGACCTGTCCGCTCGGCCAGCCAGACGAATGCGTCGTCTAGCAGGGAGGCCTCGCCTCTGAAACGGTTCACCAGGAGCGCCTCCACGAGCCGTCGGTCCTCGGGCTCCAGCGCCTCCACGGTGCCCAGCAGCGCCGCGAAGGATCCGCCGCGGTCGATGTCGGCCACCAGCCACACCGGCAGCCCCACCTCCTGTGCGAACCCCATGTTGGCGATGTCGCCGGCCCGGAGGTTCGGCTCGGCGGGCGAGCCGGCGCCCTCCACCACGACGAAGTCGTAGCTCCCAGAAAGGCGCTCGAAAGCGGCGAGGACTTCGGGCAGCAATGGTTCACGGTCCTCGCGGAAACGCGTTGCGTCAAGCCTTCCGCGCACCTCGCCCGCCACGACGAGCTGTGCGGTGTGGTCGGCCTCGGGTTTCACGAGCACAGGGTTCATGTCCACGGTCGGCTCGAGACCGCAGGCGAACGCCTGCAACGCCTGTGCGCGCCCTATCTCGCCGCCACCCGGGCAGGCAGCCGCTGCGTTGCTCATGTTCTGCGGCTTGAAGGGCGCCACCCGCACCCCCGAGCGCGCCAGCAGCCGGCACAGCCCCGCCACCAGCAGCGACTTGCCGACCCCCGAGGCCGTCCCCTGGATCATCAGGGCGCGCTCAGTCACGGGGGGATTCTCCTAGAGAACCAGCCTGCGCGCCGGGCACTGGATTCCGGCCTCCGCCGGAATGACGCTGCTCGGAACGAAGCCGCGCCCCGCCGGTTATCAGCTGCGGTGGAGGATGAAGTCGATCTCTATGTCGGGGCGGAGGTGCTCGTCGGGTCCGAGGAACATGATCCCGGTGTTTCCGTTGCGCTGGCGCGACGGGATCAAGGTGATCGGCGGCGGGTCAGCGATCCCGGCATCGGCCATGATGCGGTTCCAGGCCCGCTCGAATCCGCGGTAGTCGCGCTGGGCGTGCACCAGGAAGATGTGGGCGTCCACGACGTCCCGCAACTCGAACCCGTTGGAGTCGATCTGGTCCTGGATCAGGCGCATCGTGGCCTCGGTCTGCAGCTCGATGTCACTGAAGTAGTGCCGCAGCTTGGACGGGCCTGTGTCCACCACGCCGGTCAGGAAGTCCGGCACCGGCACCTGTCCGGCCAGGAACAGCCAGTCGTCGCCGACGGCGATACCTGGCGTGAAGTTCACCTTGCGCACCAGCACGGGGTGCCAGTGGATGCCCTTGCGGGTTTCGACGATCTCCATCGAGTCGTCGGGCATCACGCCGAGCAGGTTGGCTACGAAGACTGCCCGCTCCACGAGCAGGTCGCGCGCCGCCATGGAGGCCCGGGTGGGCGGCCGCGGCATGTAACGGGCCCACACGGCGTCGACGTCGGGGAACGTGCCGAGGTCGGGCTCGTAGAGGTGGGCCTTGATGATGTTGGCCACCTCGGTGCCGGCGGCCTGCATGACCTTCTGCAGGTTGGCGAACACGTACTCCGCCTGGTCGGTGGCGTCGTTGGCGTAGTAGGGGAAGGCGGGGAGGTTCCTGCCCACGCCCAGCGGGACGCCACTCTCGTAGTCGCATGCCGGGAGCGCCGAGGGATACACCCAGTGGCCCCCCTTGGTTGCCTGCGGGGCGTGCTCGTAGGGCATCGGGTCGGGGGCCTCGTCGGTGTGGATGGTCTCACGCTGTGCCGCCGAGCTGCCGTTGAGCGCCACGGCGTTGAGGGTCACTCGAGCCCCGGGCACAACCTGGTCGTCGCCGACCACGATGGTCGTCCGGGCCGGAGGTGCATCGCCGAATGCGCTGATCCAGGCCAGCTTGAACTCGTGGAAGTCCTCCACGGCCGCCAGTTGCACCTCGACCCGCAACACCCGATCCATGGAGCTGCCGTCGGCTTCCACGCGCCGGGCCAGCTCGCCGAGGATGACGCTGGACTGGGTGTAGACGTCGGAGTCCCCCATGTGGGGCGAGTGCGAGCCTGATTGCACAGCACAGCCATCGCCGTCTACGGGGAAGATCGTCGAGACGTACAGCAGGTCGCCGGCCCTGCGCGTCTCCTGGCCGGGTAGCAGGTGCTTTGGAGCGGACATGGAATGGTCTCCTCGTGTCGGTCCCGGCGCCAGCCCCTCGCGGCCCCCGGATCGGAAAATGTCAGCAGGATCGTAGACGATTCAACACTGCTTATCATGGGGCCGTCCGGCCGGCGGCAGCCCGCACCACAGCGTCACCGCTGGTCAGAGTCATCCACCAGGACGAGGAGGACCGGAGATGCCCTACGTCGTACGCAAGATTCCCTTCGAGAACGTTCAGGACACCTCCGGGCTGGAGGCGGCCATCGCCGCCGGCGACTTCGCCGCGGATGAGATCGTGGCTCTCATCGGCAAGGTGGAGGGCAACGGAGGGGTCAACGACTTCTCCCGCGTGCTGGCCGACCGGGTGCTGCGGGACTTCCTCGTCGAGCACGCCGGCAAGACCCGCGCCGAGGCCCTGCAGGTGCCGATCGCCTGGTCAGGCGGCTGCGACGGCGTCATCTCGCCGCACATGACGGTGTTCGCCAGGGTGGACGGCCCCGCCGAGCCCGCCGACGAGAAGCGCCTCGCCGTGGGCTTCGCCGTGTCCGAGCCGATCCTGCCCGAGGAGATCGGACGCCTGGAGATGGTGGACAAGGTGGCCGCCGGCGTGCGCAAGGCCATGGAGGCCGCCGGCATCAGCGACAGCTCCGACGTCCACTTCGTGCAGACCAAGACGCCGCTGCTGACCGCCGAGCGGATCGCCGACGCACACTCCCGGGGCAAGACCGTCGCCCTCACCGACACGATGGAGTCGATGGCGGTCTCCAACGCCACCTCCGCTCTCGGCATCGCCACCGCACTCGGCGAGATCGCCCGGCCCCGACCCGAGCAGATCGCGAAGGACCTGTCGGTGTACTCCTCGGTCGCCTCGTGCTCCTCGGGCGTCGAGCAGGTGGAGGCTCAGATCGTTGTGGTCGGCAACCGGCTCGGCGTGGGCGGGCGCTACCGCATCGGCCACTCGGTCATGGACGACGCCCTGGACTTCGACGGCATCTACGATGCCATCCGCTCGGCGGGACTGGACCTGCCCGACCGCCCCCGGGCCGAGGACCTGGACGGCCGCGTCGTGAACTGCTTCATCAAGTGCGAGGCCGACCCGTCGGGCCGGCTCCGGGACCGGCGCCAGGTTGCACTCAACGACTCCGACGTCCACCACACCCACCACACCAAGGGCGCGGTCGGCGGGGTGGCCGCGGCCGCCATCGGCGACCCCGCCGTGTTCGTGTCGGTGGCGGGCCTGCAGCAGGGCCCGGCCGGCGGCGGCTCGGTGGCCGCCATCGTGGACCTGGGGTCGTGAGCCGGCTGGATGGCCTCCGTCCGGAGGATCTCAACGACGAGCAGCGGGAGCTCTACGAATCGATCGCCGGTGGGGACCGGGCCCGTGACGCCTCGTTCCGGCTGACCGAGGACGACGGGAGTCTGGTCGGCCCGTTCAACACGCTGCTGCTGAGCCCGGTCGTGGGTAACGCGGTGCAGTCGGTGGGCGCGGCCATCCGCTTCGGCTGCGGCCTCAGCTCACTGGTGCGCGAGGTGGCGATCCTGGCGGTAGCGGCCCATCGCCGCTCGCCGTTCGAGTGGTGGGCGCACGAGCCGATCGGGCGTCGGGCCGGCTTGGACGACGCGCAGATCGCCGCGCTCCATGCCGGCGAGACGCCCTCCTTCGACGACGAGACCGCCACCGCCACGTACGCCTTCTGCAAGGCGCTCATCGCCGGAGGCCGCCCCGAGGATGCCAGCTACGAAGCCGTTCGGGATGCCCTCGGCCTCGACGGCGTCATGGAGTTGGTGACGCTCGTCGGCTACTACACACTTCTGGCGCAACTCATGGAGACGTTCGACGTCGGCGTTCCCCGCGGCGAACCGTCGCCCTTCTGAACACTCGACCGCGACGCCATGGATGTCACGCCGTTCGAGATCACTGTCGATGACGAGATCCTCGAGGACCTGAGGGACCGGCTGCTGCGCACCCGCTGGCCCGAGGCCGAGACCGTCGACGACCTGTCCCAGGGCATTCCCCTGGCCTACGTGCAGGAAGTGTGCGACTACTGGGCCAACGAGTACGACTGGCGGGCACGCGAGCGGACTCTGAACCGGTTCGACCAGTTCATCGCCCACGTCGGCGACATGGACGTGCACTTCATCCATGCTCGCTCGCCGGAACCCGGCGCCGTCCCCCTGGTGATCACCCACGGCTGGCCCGGCTCGGTCGTGGAGTTCACCAAGGTGATCGGCCCACTGTCCGACCCCGTGGCCCATGGAGGGTCGGCGTCGGACGCATTCCACGTCGTCTGCCCGTCGCTGCCGGGATTCGGCTTCAGCGGAAAGCCGGCGCGCACCGGCTGGGGCGTCGACCGGATCGCCGATTGCTGGGCAGAGTTGATGGACGGGTTGGGCTATGCCCGCTACGGCGCCCAGGGCGGCGACTGGGGGTCGGCCGTCACCACCGCGATCGCCGCCCGCCATCCCGATCGTTGCCTCGGAATCCACCTGAACATGGTCATGCGCACGCACATGGCGATCCCCGATCTGCGCTCGCCGGACCCCGACTGGACGCCGGAGGAACAAGAAGCGGCCGCGGCACTCATGGAGTTCGTCGCGTGGGGATCGGCCTACAACAGGCAGCACTCGACGCGGCCCCAGACGCTCGGCTACGGGCTGACCGACTCACCCGCCGGGCAGGCGGCGTGGATCCTCGAGAAGTTCTGGGCATGGACCGACTGCGGCGGGCACCCGGAGAACGTTCTGAGCCGTGACGAGTTGCTCGACAACGTCATGCTCTATTGGCTGGGCGCCAACGCCGCCTCGTCGGCACGCCTCTACTGGGAGATGTTCAGGCCGACGGCTCCCCAGCCCCCGCGAGACGCCCCACCCATCGGGGTCCCGACCGGCGTGGCGAAATTCCCCAAAGAGATCGTGCCGCCCGTGCGCTCGTGGTCCGAGCCGTTCTTCAGCGACATCAGGCACTGGCGCCGGTTGCCGCGGGGCGGCCATTTTGCCGCCTTCGAGCAGCCCGAACTCTTCGTCGACGACGTCCGGGCGTTCTTCCGCGAACTGCGGTAGAGAGAAGCGGCAGACAGAATCCGGGGCGGGGCCGCTAGTCGGGGGGCGAGACGACGCAGAACTCGCCTCCCTCCGGATCGGCGAGGACCGCGACTCGAAACCCGGACGACCCGTGGCCCTTGGAGGCGGATGTGAGCATCGTGGCGCCGAGCACCTGCAACCGAGCCACTTTGTCGTCGAGGTCGCGGACGAACAGGTCGAGGTGGCCACGCAGCTTGCAGATCTTGGGTTCGGGTACCCGTTGTAGCGTCAGGATGTTGAGCGTCGCCCCGCCGCGGGCGTCCCACAGGGTGACGTAGGGGTCACCGTCACCGGCCCGTTCGCGGAAACCGATCGCCTCCTGCCAGAAGTCGGCGAGGAGGTGGGGATCCGAGCAGTCGATCGTCACGGCCACGGCGAGCAGGTCGGCTCCCGAATCCGCGTTGATGTAGTCCACCAAGCTGGATTCACTCGCCATGATGCGAGCCTATGCCGGGCTCCGATGCGGCGGCGCGAGCCCGTGTGGTCGGGTGCCGGCCGGGTCAGGAGGCGGCGATGGCGTCGCCTGTCTCCGGGTCGAAGAAGTGGACCCGTTCGCTGTCGACGGCCAACTCGACAGGGGTGCCCGGGCGGGGTGAGCGGCGCGGGTCGATGCGGGCGGTGAAGACGGCACCTTCCTCATCGGCGAGCAGGGTCATCTCGTCGGTGCGCTCCGCGTCGGCGGCCGCTCTCGTGGCTTCGGTGTCGACGCGGGGAGCGTCGATGGTGAACACGAGGTAGGTCTCCGCGCCCAACTCCTCCACGACCGACGGCGTGACCCGCATGCGGGGCAGGTCAGCCGGAGCGTCGTCGGAGTGGGCGAAGTCTGTGGGCCGGATGCCCAGGATCACCGACCGCTCCTGGCCACGCAGCGGCGAGTCGGTGGGCAGGGGCATCTGCAGGCCGGGGAACACGACGCTGTCACCGCCGACGGCGGCCTCCACGAAATTCATGCTCGGCGAGCCGATGAAGGCGCCGACGAACAGGTTCACGGGGTTGCTGAACAGCTGCTGGGGCGTGTCGCACTGCTGCAGCACCCCGTCGCGCAGCACCGCCACACGCTGGCCGAGCGTCATCGCCTCGGTCTGGTCGTGGGTCACGAAGAGCGAGGTGGTCTGGAGGCGACCGTGCAGGCGCACCAGCTCCGAGCGCATCGCCACGCGCAGCTTGGCGTCGAGATTCGACAGCGGCTCGTCCATCAGGAAAGCCGCCGGCTCGCGAACCATGGCCCGCCCCATCGCCACCCGCTGGCGCTGACCGCCCGACAGCGCCGCCGGCTTGCGGTCCAGCAGGTCCCCGAGGCCGAGCGTGCGCGCCACCGCGTCCACCTGCTCGGCGCGCTCGGCCTTGGAGACCTTGCGCATCCGCAGCCCGAAGCCGAGGTTCTCGCGCACCGACATGTGCGGGTAGAGGGCGTAGTTCTGGAACACCATGGCGATGTCCCGCTCGGGCGGCGCCAGATCGGTCACGTCCCGATCGCCGATGGTGATGGTCCCCTCGGTGACCTCCTCCAGCCCGGCGATCATCCGCAGCATCGTGGACTTGCCGCAGCCCGACGGACCCACGAGCACCATGAACTCGCCGTCGTTGATGTGCAACGACAGGTCGTCCACGGCCCGCACCCCGTTGGGGTACACCTTCGTGCAGCTATTGAGGGTGATTGCGCCCATTGCGTTCTCCAGATCAGTTCTCTCGCCAGAATAGAGCCACGTCGTCGGGGCCTGCTGCGCCGTCGCCGGTCCGGCCGTCGCGCACGCCCGCGACGTTCACGCCGTAGACCGGCGCCTCGCCGGTCAGCACGCGCGCCACCTCGGAGCCGGCTCGGGTCTGCACCAGCTCGAGGGACTCCACCGACAGGAACGCGGTGTGCGGTGTGAGCACGGCATCCTCGCACGACAGGAGAGGATCGTCGGCGGCCGGCGGCTCCTGCTCGAGCACGTCGAGCCCGACCCCGCCCAGGCGACCGGTGGCCAACTCGGCATGCAGGGCCCGCTGATCGATGACCCCGCCGCGGGACGTGTTCACGAGGAACGCGCCGTCGCGCAGCAAAGCCAACTGCTCGGCACCGATGAGGTGACGCGTGGACTGCACCAGCGGGACGTGGACACTGACCACATCCGCGGTGGCCAGCAGGTCGGCGAGTTCTCCGGCACGCGCCACGCCTGCGGTGGCGAAGACGGCGTCATCGACGAGCGGATCGTGCGCGATGACCGTCATACCGAACCCCTGGGCACGCACCGCCACCGCCCGCGCCGCCCTGCCGAAACCCACGAGCCCGAGGGTGCAATTCGCCAGCCGGCGCATCGGCATGCCGTCGTTGTAGTCCCAGCGTCCGGCCCGGATGTTCCGGTCGAAGCGCACGATGCGCCGCATCGAGGCCAGTATCAGCGCCATCGTGTGGTCGCCGAGCTCTTCGCTGCAGTAGTCGGGGGTGTGGGTGACGTAGATGCCCGCGGACGTGGCGGCCGCCACGTCCACCTGGTTCAGGCCGGCGCCGTACTGGCAGATGACCTTGCAGCGCTCGAAGGTGGCGATACGCGCCGCGTCGCAGACGAAGTAGTCGGTCATCACGGCCACTGCCTCGCGGCAGACCTCCAGCACCTCCTCGTCGGCGGCGAAGCGCTTGTCGACGAGCGTGCAGCCCAGCGGCTCCACGAACGAGCGCTCCACGTCGAGGCTCGGGAACGAGGCTCCCGCGACGACCACGGTTCCCCTGGGCGTCGAGGCCTCTGAGGCAGAAAGGTCAGTCATCGGGCTCGTCGAGTTCCAGGCGTACGACGACCACGGCGAACTCCTGCAGCTCCTCCACGCCCACGATGGCGGTCCGCTCGCCGCCGGGCGCCCAGGACGTGGGAACCTCCTCGATGGGGGCACCTGCGGGGTCGATGAGCGAGGCGCCCCGCAGCGACACACCCGCCGGCAGGCCGACCTCGATGGGGATGTTGCGCATCGGCTGCTCGGTGTTGACCAGCGCGAACAGGTACTCGCCCCGGCGCCGGCGCACGAAGATCGGCTCGACGAACCGGCTCGGTCGCCCGCGTGCCCGTACGTACACCATCGGCAACCCGTGCGGGGCGATGAACGAGGACAGGCCGCGCTGCATGGACGTG
>JAPPDX010000126.1 GCA_028824415.1 bacterium
TCTGGATCGAGAAGGCCGCCGACATCGCCGAGGAGTACTACGCCGGCTTCACCCTGGACCGCTCGGCGCGCAAGCACCTGGGCATGCTCTCGGCGCAGGGCGGCGTGGACATCGAGGAGGTGGCCGCCACCGCCCCCGAGGCCATCGCCCGCATCCACATCGAACCCACCGAAGGACTCACCGAGGGGGCCTGCCGGCAGTGGGTGGCCGATGCGCGGCTCACCCCGGCCGTCGCCGAACAGGCCGTTGAGCTACTGAGCCTGCTGTACCGGGCCTACGTCGAGGGCGACGCCGACCTCGTGGAGATCAACCCGCTTATCGTCACCGGCGACGGGCGGCTGCACGTTCTCGACGCCAAAGTCACCCTCGACGGCAACGCAACCTTCCGTCACCCCGGCTACGCCGCCTACGACGAGACCGTCGAGCGCGACGAGCGCGAGCAGGACGCCCACGCCCGGGGACTGCAGTACGTGGGGCTCGAGGGCACCGTGGGCGTCATCGCCAACGGCGCCGGGCTGGCCATGGCCACCGTGGACATCGTCGACGAGGCCGGCGGGACGCCCGCCAACTTCCTGGACATCGGCGGAGGCGCCAACGCCGATGTCATGTCCGCCGCCCTGGAGGTGGTGGACGGCGACCCGTCGGTGCGCGCCATCTTCATCAACATCTTCGGCGGGATCACCAAGGGCGAGGAGGTGGCCCGGGGCATCATCGAGGCCCTCGGGCGGGTGGACATCGCCTCGCCGATCATCCTGCGCCTCGACGGCACCAACGCCGCCGAGGGGACCGAGATGCTCCGGCCCTACCTCTCGGACAGCCTGCGGCTGGCGCCCGACATGGTGGAGGCCGCCCGCATGGCAGTCACGGCTGCCGCGTCGGCCGTGACCGGCGACTCAGTGGCTGCCGCGTCGGCCACCGCCGACGACTCAGCGGCCGGCCCGGCCGAATGCTGCCCCGAGCCGACGTGCTGCGAGGAGCCGGGATCATGAGCATCTTCGTGGACGAGAACACCCGAGTGGTCTACCAGGGGCTCACCGGCTCGGCGGGGCGCTACTACGGCCTGCTGAACCGCGACTACGGCACCCAGGTCGTCGCCGGCACGCATCCCCGCAAGGCCGGCAGCGACGTGGACGGCATCCCCATCTTCGCCAACGTGGGCGACGCGGTGGCGGCGACCGGCGCCGACGCCTCGTGCATCTTCGTACCCGCCCCCGGCGTGCCCGGCGCCGTGCTGGAGGCCGCCGAGGGCGGCGTGCGCTTCATCGTGGTGATCACCGAGGGCGTGCCCATGCACGACGAGGCGCGGACCTTCGCCCACCTACAGCGTCACCATCCCGACGTGCGGCTGCTGGGACCCAACTGCCCCGGCGTCATCAGCCCCGGGTCCTGCAACATCGGCATCACCGCCGGACACATCGCCAAACCCGGCGGCCCCGTCGGCATCGTCAGCCGCTCCGGCACTCTCACCTACCAGGCCCTGCACGAGCTCAAGGAGAAGGGGATCGGCTGCACCACCTGCGTGGGCATCGGCGGCGACCCGGTGCCGGGCACGAACTTCATCGACTGCCTGGCCGCCTTCGAGGCCGATCCCGAGACCGAGGCGGTCATGCTGATCGGCGAGATCGGCGGATCGGCCGAGGAGGAGGCGGCGGAGTTCATCGCCGAGCGCCTCTCCAAGCCGGTCGTGGCCTACATCGCCGGCATGACCGCGCCGCCGGGCAAGAAGATGGGCCACGCCGGCGCCATCGTCTCCGGCGGCAAGGGCACAGCAGCCGCCAAGGTGGAGGCCCTCAGCGCGGCCGGCGTCCGGGTCGGCAGCAACCCCACCCAGGCCGGCGAGATAATGGCCGAGGTCGTCGCCTCGCTCTAGATCTGTCGGGTCGGGGCCGCCGACGCCCCCGGCGCCCCCTCCCTCGGCCTGGAGTGTGGAACCGGAATTATCTTGCTATATATGAAATATAATGGTGATCACGATAGTGCGGGGAACTCGACAGTGGTCCCTCGGCTAGTGTCGGTGCCGTGAACGCCGTCGGTATCGCCACCGTGCTTTCGACGGCAGTCGCATGCACCGGTCTCGTGGTGGGTGTGATGGTCGTGTTCGCCAAGGCCATCACGGGGCAGTTGGCCGAGCACTCGCGGCAGTTGGCCGAGCACGGGCGTCAATTGGCCGAACATGGACGCCAACTGGCCGACACCGGGCGTCAGTTGGCCGAGATCAATCGGGCGCTGGGTCGACTGGAGGGGCGCCAAGCCGCCGAGACGTCACCTGCCCAGACCTGACGCCCTCCACCCGGGGTCCGGTCGGGGGCGGCGGTGGCCGTTTGCTCCTTCGCGCGGGCGCAAGGCGTCGCAAGCCGGCCCCCGGCGCCCCCTCCCTCGGTTGTCTGTGGCTGATTAACGCGAGAGTCCGGCGCCCCCTCTTGGGAGCGCCGGACTCTTCCGTTTTGCTAGCTATTGCTAGGAGGTTGTTCGCCTAGGTGCAGGCGGGTATGCCCGGGCTCGTGTCGATGTGCTTCTCGTAGAGGTCGTCGAGGGTACCTCGCGCGATGTAGTACCCCAGCCAGCCGTTCAGGTACTCGAGCCACACGACCT
>JAPPDX010000118.1 GCA_028824415.1 bacterium
AGCAGCAGGTACTGCATCATGTACCCCGCCACGATGTTGAGCATGATCGTGGAGAGGATCTCGTTCACGTTGGCGTAGGCCTTCAGCACGCCGGGGATGAAACCCATGCAGGCCCCGCCGACCGCGCCGGCGATCAGCGCTAGGGGCAGGAGCACCCCGCGGTGCAGCCCCGGCAGCGCCAGCACCACGACGGTGGCCAGCAGCGCGCCGGCGATGATCTGTCCCTCCCCGCCGATGTTGATCACCGAGGCCCGAAAGGCGATGCAGATGCCCACGCCCACGAGCAGCAGCGGCGTCGCCTTGACGGTGGTGTCGGCGAACTCGCTGATGCCGCCGAAGGCGCCGGTGAACATGGCGCGGTAGCCCTCGACGGGATCCCCGCCGAACCCCCAGACCATGGCCGCGCCGACGAGCAGTGCGGCGACCGTCGCCGTGAGGGGAACCAGCGGGCCCATGACACGCCGGATGACGCGCTGGACCACCCAGTCGCTGATTCGTGCATCCACCGTCACGGTCCCGGCCACCGCCCCTCTCCGTCGAAGCGCAGACGCCCCACTGTAGAGAGCCGGAGCACCCCCCGCCGGTCATCGCCACCGAGGGGCTCGGGTAGCCTCGTGCGGAGCGCTATGCCACCGGTCGACATGCGCGCACGCGCCCGTTCCCGCTCGCACATCTCTGCCGCCGTCGGCGAGGTCGCCGGCCGGCCGGCCGTCATCGTGCGGCTCGGAGCCGACGAGTCCAACCGCGCCATCACCATCGACGCCGGCGAGTCGCTCCGGGCGGCGGTCGAACTGGCCTTGGAGAAGCGGCTGCCGATCGTCGGGTTCGTGGCGGCGACCGGTCCCGACGTGGCGGGCGGCATCACATCGGTCCACGGCTGGGGAATCGCGGCGCGTGCCCTGGTGTCGGCCTCCGGGGTCGTCCCGATCCTGCTGTGCGTGACAGGACCCATGCTGTCGGGACCCGCGCTGCTGCTCGGCATCGCCGACCAGGTCATCATGGTCGACGAAGGCTTCGCCTTCGTCAGCGGCCCGGCCATGGTGGAGCAGTTCACGGGCGTGCCCGTGGCCGCGCAGGACCTGGGGGGCTCGGCGGTGCACGCGGCCCGCAGCGGAGTCGTGTCGCTCGTCGTGCCGGACGACACCGCCGCCGCAGCCGCGGTCGGAGAACTGTTGCGGTTCCTGCCCCCGCACGTGGATGAGATCCCCGAACGCCTCCCGACAGACGATCCGCCCGATCGCCCCACGCCCGAGCTGGCCGACGTCATCCCGGCCTCGGCAACCGGCGGCTACGACGTGCGCGCCGTGCTGGAGTCGGTTGCCGATGACGGCACGGTGACCGAGTTGCGCGCCGGCTGGGCGCCCAACCTGGTGACCGCCCTGGCGGCCGTGGACGGCTACCCGGTGGGAATGGTGGCCAACCAGCCCGAGCATCTCGCCGGCACGCTCGACATCGCCGCGTCTCAGAAGGGAGCGCGGTTCGTGTCGTTCTGCGATGCCTTCAACCTGCCCATCGTGACCTTCGTGGACACACCCGGCTTCCAACCCGGCAAGGATCTCGAGTGGCGGGGCATGATCCGCCACGGCGCGCAGATGGCTTTCGCCTACGCCGCCGCCACTGTCCCGCGGATCTGCGTGACGCTTCGCAAGTCCTACGGCGGGGCCTACATCGTGATGGATTCCCGCTACATGGGCAACGACATGGCCTTCGCCTGGCCGACCGCGGAGATCGCCGTCATGGGAGCGAAGGGAGCCACCGAGATCCTGCACCGCAAGGCGGATCTTGCCGAGCGTGCAGCCCTGGAGGAGGACTACGCGGCGCGACTGCTGAACCCCTACCGCGCCGCCGAGCGCGGTTCGGTGGACGTGGTGATCGACCCCGCCGACACGCGCAGGGAGGTAGCGGACACGCTGGCGCTGCTGTCGTCCAAACGGGAGGAGATCCCCGGCAACCGCCACGGGAACACGCCGCTGTAGCCCACCGGCCTGCGCTTTTCCCCGAAGCGACGAATCTCGGTATCATCGAATGGGTTCGGACGTCCCCGCGGTGAGAGAGCAGGGCGCTGCCGCCTCCGCCGCCGGGGTCCCTTGCGGCCGCGTCGGCCGCTGCGCCGGCCGCCGGTGGACGCCCGACCGAACAACCGGAAAGGCAACCGATCTTGACAGAGTCCATCACGATCACCGACAACCGCACCGGCGAATCGGTCGAGATCCCCATCCTGAACGGCGGCGTGGACTCCGGCGGCTGGGCCAAGCTGCTCGGCAACATCTGGTTCTCCGACGATGCGTTCAGCCACACGGCCATCGGCGAGAGTTCGATCACGCAGATCGTGGGGGCCGAGGGAATCCTGCGCTATCGGGGCTACCCCATCGAGCAGCTGGCACGTCGATCGACATACCTCGAGGTCGCCTACCTGCTCCTCTTCGGCGAACTACCCACGCCGGACCAGTTCGACGAGTGGCGGGACGAGATAACCCACCACACCTACATCCACGAGAACTTCCGCAAGCGCTTCATGGAGTCGTTCCGCTACGACGCCCACCCGATGGG
>JAPPDX010000077.1 GCA_028824415.1 bacterium
CTGGGAGAGATCGGATGCAGGCCCTCCTCGCCGTAGGCGTCCGCGAACACGATGGCATAGCCGGGTCGGTGCGGCAGCAGCCGCGCCGTCTCGAGCCGGGGCCGCAGCGTGCAATCCAGGTAGCCCGCCTCCATGTTGATGTACGGGTTGTCGGTGATCTCGTCGGCGATGTCGAACACGAAGATGGCGTCGGCGATGTTCACCCCGCCCTCCAGCACGGAGTCGCAGAACCGCCCGACGGGCACCCGCTTGCCGCGCAGGCGGCCCTGAAGGTCGGGGGTCGCCACCTCCACGGTGTGGACGCCGGCACCGGCGAGCACCTCGGCGACATCGGCGGCGGTGGCACCGAGGCCAATCCGGCTCAGCGGCCCTCGCGTTGCTTGCTCGCTCATCTCGCTCCCTCCTCCCTCGAGGCCGCCACGGCCGATCAGGGTTTGCCCACGGTCAGGACGAGCCGGCCTCGAAGGTCCCCGGCGCGCACCCGCTCATGTGCCTCGGCCGCCCGCTCGAAGGGCATCGTCTCCACCGGCTGGATGATCGAGGGTTCGCGGGCGGCCAGTGCCAGCAGCTCGTCGAGCTGCGCCCGGCTGCCCCACACGCTGTTCATGAACGTCGCCTCGTGGCGGTAGGCGCCGAAGCCCCAAGGGATCCTCCCGCCGAAGAGTCCTATGACGATCACCAGCCCGCGCTTGTGAACCGCGGCCGCGGCCTGGGCGAGCGTCACGTCCGCACCGATGAAGTCCAGCACGACGTCGGTCAGCGGGATGCCATCGCCCGGATCCACGGCCTCGTGCGCCCCGATCTCACAAGCGGTGGCCCGTTTGGCGGCCGAGATGTCCGCCGCCACGACGGTGGCGTCGCTGAGCAGCCGCAGGTAGCGGATGGCGAACTGCCCCAGCCCGCCGGTACCGATGACGGTGGCCCGGGCACCGCGGCCGCGCCGCCGCAGCAGTTCCAGCGTGTGCCCGACGGCCCGGAACGCCGTGAGCCCGCCGCAGGCCAGTGGGGCCGCCGCGACGGGGTCCAGGTCGCCGAGTGGGGCCAGGTAGCGAGCCTCCCGCACGTGCATCCGTTCGGCGTAGCCCCCATCGGAGAAGATGCCCGCCTCGGCGGCGTCCGAGCAGATCATCTCCAACTCGGCTCGGCAGTCGGCGCAGCGGCCGCACCCCCACGGGGCGTAGACCATCACCGGGCCCAGCCGGGAGTGCATGCCGGTCACCTCGTGGCCGAGTATCCGCGGCAGGGTGATGGGGAACAGGCCCTCGGAGATGTGCAGGTCGGAGTGGCAGACACCGCAGGCGATCACGTCGATCACCTCTCCGCTGCCGGCTGCGGGATCGGGGTGATCCTTGACCAGTCCGACCGGGGACCCGAACTCCGTGAGGAGCATCGCCCGCATCACCGCTCCCTCGGGGTCACCACCGGGCGGCGAAATGCGCGAGCGCCGGTCGATCCGCTTGTGCACCGGGTCATCGCATCTCCTCTCCGCGCCGGTTCAATAGCTCTTGGGCAGGCCCAGGCACTGCCTGGCCACATAGGCCAGGACCAGGTTGTTGCTGACGGGCGCCACCTGGTAGAGCCGCGTCTCGCGCAGTTTGCGCTCGATGTCGTACTCGGTGGCGAAGCCGAAGCCGCCGAAGGTGTCGACGGCGGCGTTGCCGGCCGCCCAGGAGGCCTCGCTGGCCAGCAGTTTCGCCATGTTGGCCTCGGGGCCGCAGGGCTTCCCGGCGTCGAAGAGGCCCGCCGCCTTGAAGCGCATCAGGCTGGCGGCCTCGATGGCGGCGTACGCCCGCGCCAGCGGGAAGGCCACACCCTGGTTCTGGCCGATCGGACGGCCGAACACGACCCGCTCGGTGGCATAGGCGGCGGCGCGCTCGCAGAAGAAGCGGCCGTCACCGACGCATTCGGCGGCGATCAGGATTCGCTCGGCGTTCATGCCGTCGAGGATGTGCGAGAAGCCCTTGCCCTCGGTGCCCACGAGGGCGTCGGCGGGGAGCCGCACGTTGTCGAAGAACACCTCGGTGGAGTTGTGGTTCATCATCGTGGGGATCGGGCGGATCGTCAGCCCGTCCACGAGTTCGCCGCCGGCGTGCCGCATCTCGAAGATGAAGATCGAGAGGCCGTCGAAGCGGCGCTCCGCGTCCGGCGCCGGGGTGGTGCGCGCCAGCACGAGCATGAGATCCGAGTGCAGCGCCCGGGAGGTCCAGATCTTCTGGCCGCTGAGCGTCCAGCCGTCGCCGTCGCGCACCGCTCGGGTCGTGATCGAGGCCGTGTCCGACCCGGCGGCCGGCTCGGTCACCCCGAAGGCCTGCATTCGGGTGCGACCGGCGGCGATTTCCGGCAGCCAGCGGCGCTTCTGAGTCTCCGAGCCGTGGCGCACGAGCGCTCCCATCACGTACATCTGGGCGTGACATGCGCTGGGGTTGGCCCCGCTGGCGGCGATCTCCTCCAGGATCACCGAGGCGCCGGCCAGGGAGAGCCCGCCGCCCCCGTAATCGGTGGGGATGAGGGTTCCCAGCCAGCCGTGCTCGGCGAGGTCGGTCACGAACTCGGTCGGGTAGCGGTCGGGTTCGAGACCTTGCCAGTACTCGCCGGGGTACCGGCTGCAGAGCCGGCGCACCTCGTCGCGGATCACCGCGAAGTCGCCGGGCTCGTCGAAGTTCATGGCAGTTTCCCCGGTAGCGCCTCGCCGGTGTCGCCGGTGCCCTCCCAGAAACCGCGGCTGCGCAGGAACGCCACTGCCGCCTCGCCGCTCGCCCGCAGGTGCCGTTCCATGATCTCCCGCGCTCGCTCCGCGTCGCGGTCGACGAGTGCGTCGAGGATGGCCCCGTGGTGCTCGGACGCCTCGGCGTGCCATCCGTCGACGAGCTCGTAGTACTGCGCCGGGATCGAACGCGCCAGCAGACCCAGCAGCCAGCGGGCTCGTCGCGGTGCGGTGGCGTTGATGACCCGATGGAAGGCGTGATTGAGCTCCGACAGATCGACTCCGTCGTCGGTGACGAAGCGGGCGTGTATCTCCCGCAGCCGCGCCAGGTCGCCCTCCGAGAGAGAGCGTGCCGCGCCGGCCGCCACCCAGCCGGAGACCACACCGAACATCTCGTAGTGGTCGACGATGTCGGCGGGGGTGAGCGGCGCGACGAAGACGCCTCGGCGTGGCGTCACCTGAAGCAGTCCTTCCTTGCCGAGCATGACCAGTGCCTCGCGCACGGGGCTTCGACTCACGCCCAGGGCGCCCGCGACGGCCTCCTGATCGATCTTGGCGCCGGGCCTGAGCTGGCCGGTGAGAACCAGATCGCGCACGTGGTCGGCGATGCCGTCCACGAGGGTGGGCAGCCTGCGCTGCGGTGGCGCGACCTGCTCGGCGGTCGCCGGGAAGATCTCCGCCGGCATCCCGATGCTCACGATTGGTCCCCCCTCTTGGCGGCCTCGGTGCCGAGATAGGCGGCCTGCACGAGCGGGTTGGCCTGGATCTCCAGCGGTGTCCCGGATGCGATGAGAGTGCCCTGATCCAGCGTGTACACGCGATCGCAGATCCCGACGATGAAGTTGAGGTCGTGGTCGATCACGATCACGCCCGCACCGACCATCCCCGCCATGCGGCGCACGACGTCGATCATCGCCAGGGACTCGGTCTCGCTCATGCCGCTGGTCGGCTCGTCCAGCAGCAGGAAGGCCGGTGCAGCCGCCACGGCGCGGGCGAGTTCGAGTCGCCGCGAGTTGCCGTAGTCGAGTTCGCTCGCCCGCCGGAGCCGGTACGGCCACAGCCCGGCGGCGCTGATGACGGCGTCGATGCCGGGGCGGGGCCGATCGTGGCGGTGGACCTCGGCGACCTGCGAGGCCACCTCGACGTTGTCGCCGACGGTCAGGGAACCGAACAGGCGGAGGTTTTGGAACGTTCGCACCAGTCCCAACCGGGCGATCTCGTGCGACGGCATCCTGGTGAGGTCGACGCCGGCGAGTGAGAACCTGCCGGCGCTGGACTCGACGACGCCGGTGATGGCGTTCAGCAGCGTGGTCTTGCCGGCGCCGTTGGGTCCGATCAGGCCGACGACCTCGTTGCTCGAGGCGTTGATGCTCACGCCGTCCAGGGCGCGGAACCCCCCGAAGTCGACCGTCAGGTTCGAGACCTCCAGAATCTGCTCGGCGCCTCGCATCTCCTGGGACACGCTTGGCGCGGCGGCGCCGGCCACCTCGGGCTCGGGGATCTCGGAGGGTTTGCGACGGCTGATGAGTCGTCGCAGCGAGTTGTCGATCTCGAAGTCGCCGAGCAGCCCATTGGGGCGGAAGATCATGAAGCCGAGCATCGCCAGGCCCAAGAAGATCGTGGGCAGGCCCTCGCGCAGGATCCAGTCCACTGCCGGCGCGTCCAGGTTCAGCCCGAACAGCTCGTTCCCGTCGGTGGAGAGCCAGCGCGCCAGCTCGCGCCCGGCGGTTATCACGACGACGCCGGCGAGCGAACCGGTAAGGCTGTTGCGTCCGCCGACGATCAGCATCACGAGTGTGAGGAGGGTGAACTCGAAGAAGAAGAACTTGGGCGTGAGGTTGCCCACCTCGTAGACCCGCAACGAGGCCGCCACGGCGACGATGATCACCGACAGCACCAGCGCCACCATCTGCTGCACCGCGGGATTGATGCCCATGGCCCGCGCCGCCAGGTTGTCCTCACGAGCGGCCCGGGCGAAGCGCCCGATCCGGCTCTGGCCGAACAGGCGCGCCACCACGATCGCCGCGCCGAGCGTGCCGTAGACCGGCCAGCGGCTGTCGAGGGTGTGGCCGATGCGGAAGGAGAGCCCCGCTCGATCGCCCCCGGTCACCTCGGGCCAGTTGACGGCGACCTCATGGGTCACGAACAGCAGGGCCAGGGTTATGACGGTCGCGGCGACGGCTCCCGAGCGTGCCCCTGAACGTGCCAGGCCGATGCCGACGACGAGCGCCACGATCACGGTCAGGGCGACCGCCACTCCCGTCGCCTCCGGCACCGACAGGTGCACCTCGTTCAGGTCCCAGGGCGCATTGCGGATGACCGTGGATTTGCGGGCCGGGTCGATGGCGGTGACCGCGAAGGTGTACGCGGCCACGGCGGCGAACCCAATGTGCCCGAACGACAGCACTCCGGTGTTGCCGATGTACACATGTAGGCCGACCACCATGATGGCGTCGATCAGCATCGTGGTCACGAGCCTGTCTCCCGAGCCTCCCGAGACGACCGCCGTGTAGATCAGTCCGGCGGCCACGAGAATGCCGAATTGGGCACCCCCGGCGCCCAGCGGCCAGAGGAAATCCCTGCGGGGATCGCGGAAGATCCGGACGAGGCGGGCGAGCGAGGCCACCATCCTCAGACCCTCTCAGCCCGTCGCACGGTGATGAGACCGCCTGGCCGGAAGATGAACAGGACGGCGATCAGCACGAAGACGAATCCGTCGGTGAGTCCGGTCACCACGTCGGGCAGGCGCGAGCGCAGGAACACTTCGGCGATGCCGAGCGCGAATCCGCCGATCACCGCGCCGCGCAGGCTGCCGAGACCCCCGACGAGAGCGGCCAGCACTCCCTTCAGCATGGGTGTGATGCCGGCTCCGGGGGTTGTCTGGCCCGCGCGCATGAGCCAGAAGACCGCCGCGATCCCCGCCAATGCTCCAGCGAGTGCGAACGCACCCCGGATCACGCGGTTCGAGCGCACACCCATCAGTCGCGCAACATCGAAGTCGTCGGCGGCCGCCCGCAGAGCCATTCCGAACATGGTGCGTTGCAGCACCAGTGCGGTCGCGGCCAGCGCCACCAGAGTCACGGCGATGACGACGATGTCGAAGAGCTCGAAGGTGATACTTCCGGCGTGGAGGGTTCGGGTGATCCAGTCGGGGCGGTTGAAGGTCTTGACGTTGGCGGACACGTACATCAGGAAGGTGGCCTCCACGACGTAGTGCACGCCGAACGACGTGAGGAGGAGGGTGAAGTCGGGTGCGCCTCGAACCCAGCGGAAGGCAACCTGCTCGATGGCCAGTGACACGGCGATCGAGACGACGACGACCAGTGGGGCGATCCAAACCCATGAGGCGCCGTGGGTGAAGGCCCAGTAGGCGACGTAGCCGCTGACGGTGATCAACTCGCCGTGGGCGAAGTTGAGCAGATGCATGACCCCGAAGATCACGGCGATGCCGAGGGCCAGGAGCGCGTAGATACTGCCCCTCCCCAGGCCGTCGACGAGGTTCTGGACGAATTCGGTCATGCCGGTCGGCTCCGTCCCGATGAGGCGGAAGATGTGCTCGGCGCCCGCTTCATTGCATGAAGGTAGCGGCGCGCCGAGCAATCGGCGGACATTCGATCACCGGGGGAGGGGTTCCGTCCCGGCGGAGGCGAACCCGCCCGGACAGAACCCCCTGGGGGGATGGGGAGTGCGTTACCGCCAGGCGGCCAGCAGCGTGTCGACTCCGTCGACGACGAGGTGGACCGAGACCGGCTTGTCGGGGATTCCGTTGGTGCCGGCGTAACCCATCTCACCGGTGAACCCCTCGAAGCTCGCGATCGCGGCCACCGCCGCGCCGATCTGCTCGGGATCGGTGCAACCGCAGTCCAGGATGCCCTGGATGCCCAGCAGCATGGAGTCGGCGTAGAGACCGCCGAAGGTTCCGCTCTCGAGGGTGTTGCCGGTGGTGGCCTCGTAGCTGTCGAGCAGCCGTTCGATCCGACCGCCCGGCTCGAGGAAGGCGTGAGTCGTGTGGATGATGCCCTCGGTGTTCTCCTCGAAGAGTCCGCCGGTGGCCTCGAAGGCGTCGGTGCTCATGTAGGTGAGCCCGTCGAATCCCTGCCCTTCCAGCTGGCCGCGCAAGGCCGTGAGCTGGAAGGCGAGCATTGCCGAGTAGACGGCCTCTGTGCCGTCCAGCAGCCCGGCGAGTTCGTTCACCTGCGAGGAGAAATCCACGTCCTCGATGGGCACGTAGCTCTGGACCGACACCAGTTCACCGCCCCCGGCCTGGAACACCTCGGCGAAGATGTCGGGGTTGTAGCCGAAATAGGGCCCCGGGCTCGAGAAGGTCACGGCCCGCGTGATGCCTTGGTCGAGCGCCACGCTGGCGGCGGCGCTGGCCTGCTGGGTGTCGTCGAAGGTGACCAGGAACGAGAGCGCGCCGATGTCAGGCAGGCTCGGCTCGGTGGAGGCGGCGAAGAACACCGGCACACGTCCCTCGGTCACCTGCAGCACCGGCTGGCCGAAGTCTGCGAACGGCGGGCCGATGAGGAAGTGGGCGCCGAAGTCCAGGAGATCCTGTGTTGCCCGGGCGGTGACCTGCGGGTCGCCCTGGATGTCCTGTACGGCCACCTCGATAGGTGAGCCGTTGACGCCGCCGGTGCAGTTGATGAGGTCGGCGAGGTGCTTCACGGCCTCGCTGCCGGGGATGTCGGCGAAGCCCGAGACCTCGCCGAAGTCCATTGCCATGCCCACCCGGATCGGATCCCCGGTCGGTGCGGGCGCGCAGTCGTCGAGATCGGCGGCGAGCGCGGCGTCGATGTCGATCGCGGCCATCATCTCCGCCGGTTCCTCGGCGGGCGCTTCGGCCGGTGCCGCCGGTTCTTCCGCTGGAGCCTCAGGGGGTGTCGGCGGCGGTTCGGGTGGTGGTTCGGGTGCCGGGGCCGGGGCCTCCGGCGGCGCGGCCGGAGCAGCGGGTTCGTTGTCGCTGTCCTCGCCGCAGGCCGCGGCGACGAGGGCGAGCACGGCCAGGACGGCGAGCAGGGTCTTTCGCTTCATTGGGATCCTCCCGTCAGTGCTCTACCGGCTCCACCCGGCAGAGCCATCGATTTCTGCGTACTATATACAATATAAAATATCAATTCCAGTACCCGGCTGTCTGACCGCGGTGGGGGTGTCAGCCGGGAATCCAATGGCCGCGAACCGGATCAACCGCGCCGCGGTGGCCGGATGCCGCGGAACTCCCAGTCGCCCCCGAATGCGGTGGAGACGACCTCCTCCGATTCGCTGGGCTGGGCGCCGCAGTCGTCGCGCACCGGCGTGGGCCCGGCCACGACGGTGTTGATGAGCGCTCCGAGGCCCTCCACCTCCACGGTGACCACGTCGCCGGGCTCCGCCGGACGCGAACCCGCGGGGGTGCCACTGAAGACCATGTCGCCCGGCAGCAGCGTGATTGTGCGGGCGAGGTCGGCCACCAGGTAGTGCATGTCCCAGGTCATCTCCGAGGTGTTGCCCTCCTGGCGCACCTCGCCGTTGACCAGCGTGCGCAGTGTCTTGTTGCGGAAGTCCCAGCCCTCGACGAGGCCCGGACCCACCGGGCACATCGTGTCGGAGCCCTTCACCCGCAGCATCGAGCCGGCGTCGGTGTCGCGGAAGTCGTGCAGCCCGAAGTCGTTGCCGATGGTGTAGCCGGCGATGTAGTCGCCCGCCGCGTCGGGGCTGACGTTGCGGCACGGCCGGCCGATGACGATCACCACCTCGCCCTCGTAGTTGAGGTACTTGCAGCGCTCCGGGCGCACCACGTGGCCGCGATGGCCGACCAGCGAAGAGGTGGGCTTGTGGAAATACGTCGGCGCCGGCGGCAGCTTGACCATGAACTCCCGTACCCGGCTCGTGTGGTTGAGGTGTACGCAGATGATCTTGGTCGGGACCGACGGAGGCAGGTGGACGGCGTCGGAGGTGGGCACCGAGCGCCCGTCGGAGGCCACGAGCCGGTCGCCGGTGGGTACGACCGTGGCGGGGGAGCCGTCCAGCAGGATCCGGCGCCGCTCGCTCATTTGCCCTCCCCGGAAATCATTAGGGACCAAAGTATATACTCGCGGACGTGTCAGGCTCCGAACTCGAGGGATTCACTTTCCCGCGCTCGGCGACCGGCCGGTCCGGTCTCGTGCCGGCGCCGCCCTGGCACTACTCGGGTGACCTGCTCACCATCGAGTACCGCACCGACCCCGAGGCCGTTGCCGAACTCCTGCCGCCACCGCTGTCGCCGTCGGCCGAGGATCCCGGCGCCGTGGCCGTCGTCTGGGCCGACTGGCAATCCTGCTCCGACACGTTCGAGGAACTGGCCGACCCGGTCCGTGCGCAGTACAAGGAGTGCTTCGTGGTGGTTCGCTGCCGCTACCGCGGCACCACCTACAGCCGCTGCGTCTACATCTGGGTCGACAAGGACTTCGCCCTGGTGCGGGGCCACGTGCAGGGCTACCCCAAGAAGCTGGGCGACATCTGGCTGACACGGCCTGTCACGGTCGGGCGGGCCGGGCCGCGTCTGGAGCCCGGCGGACGCTTCGGGGCCACGTGCGCCGCCGGCGGGCGGCGTCTCATCGAGGCCACCTTCAAGATCAGCGGTCCCAGCGAGGGGGCCGGGTTCGTGAACGCCCTGCCCATGCTGCACCACCGCTTCTTCCCGGCCATCGAGGCCGACGGCAGCGATTCCCTGCACGAGATCGTCACCATGCGGGGCTACGACACCGAGTTGGGCCCGGCCTTCCGGGGGGAGGCCACCCTGCAGGTCTTCGACTCGCCGACCGAGGAACTCACGCGCCTGGCACCGCAGGAGATGATCGGCGGCTACTGGCGCAGCGTGGGCACGTCGTGGAACGGCGGGGAAACGCTGGAGGCCACGCCGCGGTGAGGCCCGCCACGAGCGAGTCGCCATGATCCCGCGACATCCCTGGACCCCCGACGGCGACGACGGCCACGCCGACCTCACCAGCCACGACACGTTCATCGCCGGCGTGCCCTACGCCACCTTCCACCGTCTGCGTGACGAGGATCCCGTGTCATGGTGGGACGAGGACGACGGATCGGGGTTCTGGTCGTTGACGCGCTACGCGGACGTGATCCGCGCCAACCAGGCCTGGGACACCTTCACCTCCTCGCGGGGCATCCGCCTCGAGGAGATGGACGCCGAGGAGACCGAGGCGCGGCGCACGATGATGGAACTCGACCCGCCCGCCCACACCCGCATGCGGCGCCTCGTCAACAGGGGTTTCACCCGCAAGACGGTCGACGGTTACGAGGACGCCATCCGGGACCTGGCCCGCACGGTGATCGTCGAGGCGCTTGAACACGACGAGTTCGACTTCGTCACCGAGATCGCCCGGCAACTGCCGATGCGCATGCTGGGTCGGCTGCTGGGCGTGCCCGACGGTGACGCCGAGCAGTTGGTGGTCTGGGGCGACCAACTGCTGTCCAACACCGACCCGGAGTACACCGACCACGTGGTGGACCTCACCGACACCGAGGAGTTCCGCCTCATCCCGTTCCGCAGCCCCGCCGGCCTGGAGGTGTTCCGCTACGCCCAGGAGGCGGCCGCGCTGCGGCGCCGCCAGCCCGGCGACGACGTCATCTCTCGCCTGCTGGCGCCCACCTCCGACGGCACGCCGCTCAGCGACCTGGAGTTCAACAACTTCTTCGCGCTGCTGGTGGCCGCCGGCAACGACACCACCCGCTACACGGTCACCGGCGGCCTGCAGGCCCTGCTGGACAATCCCGACCAGCTTGAGCGGCTGCGGGAGGACCCGTCACTGATCCCGGTGGCCACCGAGGAGATCCTGCGCTGGACCACGGTCACGATGCACTTCCGGCGCACCGCCACCTGCGACATCGAGGTGGGAGACCGGCTGATACGGGAGGGCGACAAGGTGGTGCTCTGGTGGGTCGCCGCCGACTACGACGAGCGCAAGTTCGACGACCCCTACCGCTTCGACGTCGGCCGGTCACCCAACGACCACGTGGCCTTCGGTCGCAACGGCCCGCACCTGTGCCTCGGCGCCTGGCTCGCCCGCATGGAGTTGCGCCTGACGCTGGAGGAGCTGCTGCCGCGGGTGACCTCCATCGAGCTTGCCGGCCCGGTTGAGCGGCTGCGGTCCAACTTCATCGGTGGGACCAAGCACCTACCGGTGCGCGTGAAGCGAGCCTGACCCGAGCCGCCGCCCCATTCGTATTCCGGGCGCGCCTTCGTCATTCCGGCGAAGGCCGGAATCCAGGGCAGCGGCCGGAAGTGCACCTGCCAATGGGTGTCGTGGGCGCGCTGTTCAGGCGTGAGGCGCGCCGGTCTCGATGCCGTCGGCTAGCCCAGCCCGTCCGAGTCGATCCAGGCAGGCCTCGACGCTCCACGGCAGCATTGTGGCGCCGCAGCGGGCGTCGCGGTAGAGGCGCTCCAGGGTGTGCGGGCGCAGCAGCGAGCGACCCCCGCAGACGCGCACGGCAAGGGACGCCAGCTCGGGGGCGGTCTCCATCGTCGACACCATCGAGGCCCACGCCCGCCGCACCTGCGTTGGCGACGGGTCGACTCCGGCTTCGACCAGAACCTGCCGCGCCAGGGCGTGCGCCCGTTCGTAGGACACCTGCATCTCCGCCCAGCCGGCCTGCTTCTGCGGGTTGTCCCGGCGCGACCCCGGTCCGATCCGACCCGCCAGGTAGCCGTCGGTGAAATCCATGACGGCCCGCATGATGCCCAGGTAGGTGAACGACAGCGTCAGGTAGAAGTGCGGCCAGCGGACCGCCACCTGATCGAACACCCCGGGAGGCAGCAACTCGGCCTCGGCGGGCACGAAGACGTCGTCCAGCAGCAGCGTCAGCGACACCGTGCCGCGCATGCCCAGGGGGTCCCAGTCGCCGGTGAAGCTGAGCCCTTCACTGTCGGTCGGCACGCTGATGAACCGGATGGTCGGATCGTCCGGCGCGACGCAGATCACGTTATGGCGGTCGGCGGCGTCGGAGAGCGAGGCGAAGATCTTGCGCCCGGTCAGCCGCCAGCCACAGTCGACGGGCACCGCTGTGGTGGTGACGCCCGCAGTGGCGCCCGGCGCGTTCCCCTCGCTGAAGGGCTGGGCGTGGATGTGACCCTCGGCGATCACACCGGCATACATGGCCGACCGGCGCCGCTCGTGCTCCGCCCGCTCGGCGGGCGACATCTCGAGATCGTCGGCGATCTGGCCGCACAGCAGCATCGTGGCGGTGTGCATGTTGAAGGTCAGGGCCGTGGAGCCGCAGTGTCGCCCCAGTTCCTCCGACACCAGCCCGTAGGTGGCGAAGTCGGCGCCGAGGCCGCCGTGGCGCTCGGGCACACACAACCCCAACAGTCCGGCCTCGCGCAGTTCGGCATAGTTCTCGTGCGGGAACCGGGCGTCGCGGTCATAGCCGGCCGCCCGCCCGGCGAACGCCGGCCCCAGTTCGGCGGTCAGCCCGACAAGATCCCGCTGGCGATGGGGCGGCGTGGGGTGAATGCTCGAGGTCATCGCCAAGCGCCGTTCACGCGGTGGTGTCCTGGCGGACCTGCAGGGTCTTCAGATCGCTGTGGAAGTCCAGGGCGTAGTCGCCGCCCTCCCGGCCGAGGCCGCTGATGCCGCACCCGCCGAAGGGGGCGGTGAGGTCGCGCACCAGGAAGCAGTTCACCCACACCGTCCCGGCGCGCACGCCCCTGCCGACGCGCTCGGCCCGCTCCGCCGATCCCGTGAAGACGACGGCCGATAGGCCGTAGCGCGTGCTGTTGGCGAGCCGTACAGCCTCGGACTCGTTGCTGAAGGTCTGCAGCGTGAGCACCGGGCCGAACACTTCCCGCTGCACGATCTCGCTATCGTTGCTCGCCGGGCGGATCAGCGTCGGCTCGTACCACAGGCCGTTGGGGGTGCTGCGACGTCCGCCGCGCAGCACGGTGTCCCCGGCCCGGCGCGCCCGGTCGACGAACCCCTCGACGCGGGCCAAATGGTCGGGATGGATGAGGGGGGAGATGGTGGTCGCCGGATCGCGGCTGTCGCCCAGCACGTGGGCGTCGGTGTGGGTCTCGAAGCGCTCCAGAAACTCCTCGAGGACGCTTTCGGCCACCAGCAGGCGCGTGCCGGCCAGGCAGACCTGCCCCGAGTCGTCGAACTGCCCCGCGGCGGTGCGGGCGGCCGCCTCGATGTCGGCGTCCTCGAAGACGATGAGAGGTCCCTTGCCGCCCAACTCGGCGGTGAACGGCACGATGTTGGCGGCGGCGGCCGCGCCGATGGAGCGGGCCGTCTCGGGCGAGCCGGTGAAGGAGATACGGCGCACCCGCTCGTCGGCCACCAGCGGGGCGCCCACCTCGACGCCGCGGCCCTGCACCACGTTCAGCACACCCGGGGGCAGTCCCGCCTCATCGGCCAGGTCGGCGAGGGTGCTGGCCGACAGCGGCGACCATTCGGCGGGCTTCAGCACCACCGTGTTGCCGGCCGCCAGCGCCGGCGCCACCTTCCAGGTGGCCAGCATGAACGGGGCGTTCCACGGGGTGATGATCACCGCCGGCCCCGCGGGCATCCGCTCCACGCGGTTGTCGGTGCCGTTCGAGTCCCAGACCCGCTCGCGGTAGGTCTCGGCCAGGTCGGCGTAGGCTCGGAAGTTGCGTGCACCCCGGGCGATGACTCGTTTCTCGAGGCTCTCGAGCAACATGGCCATGTCCAGGCACTCGATCTCGGCCAGCGGGCCGACCTTGCCGTCGATCAGGTTGGCCAGCCGGCGCAGGTGGGCGCCCCGCCCGGCGGTTCCCAGCTCCGCCCAAGCTTCAGCCGCCTCGCAGGCCGCTCCCACCGCGGCGGCGGCTGTGGCGGCGTCGCCGGCGGACACGTCGGCCAGCTTCAGCGACCAGTCCAGGGGCGAGCGAACCTCGAACGTCTCGGCCGATGACACACGCCGGCCACCGATGTAGTGGTCGACCGATACGGCGGTACCGGCGATGGGGACGCGCGGGCGCTCGGAGTTCATGAATCCGCCTCGCCGGCGGCGGGAAGCTGCAGCACCCGGTAGCCGCCGCCGATGGCCAGCCGCCGGGGTGTCGTGCCGGCGGCCGCCAGGCGGCGCACCAGCGAGTCGGCGCCCAGGTTCTTGTGCATCACCAGGACGGCGAAACCCCCGGGGCGCAGGCGCCCCAGCCATTCTCGCAGCAGTTCGTCGAGGGCCTCGTTGCCGATGCGAACCGGGGGGTTGCAGTAGAGGGCGTCGAGACGCAGTGACGCCGGAACCTCCTCGGGAGCGCAGACCCGGGCTCGTCCCGCGTCCATTCGCTTGCCAACGCCGGCGACCGGCACCCCCGCGTCAACGAGGTTGCCGGTGGCCAGCTCCCGCGCCCGCTCGTTGACGTCCACCGCCCAGATCGTGGCGTCCGGCGCCCGCAGTCCCAGCGTCACGGCGATGGGGCCGTACCCGCAGCCCACGTCGGCCAGAACCCGGCCGGTGGCCCCCGAGGTGCCGTTGCCGGCCGGTGGCGAGGGCAGCGGAGCGTGCTTCAGTAGCAGGAGGGTACCGGGGTCGATGCGGTCGGCGGAGAACACCCCCCGGTCGGTGCGCAGGTCGAGCGTGATGTCCGGCAACCGCAGGGTGACGGTGCGCTGTCGGCGCCGCGAGCCGGGGCTCGGTGAGAAGTAGTGCTCCACCCCGGCCATCGTGCCGACGATACCCGGGGCACCGGCACGCCCGGTCGCTGCGGCGCTCGCTAGCCTCGACGGCGTGGAGATCCGGCTGTTCGGCGACCCTGTGCTGCGCTCCAAGGCGGCTGACGTCACCCAGATCGACGGTTCGGTCGCCCGGCTCTGCGACAGCATGTTCACCACCATGTACGCGGCGCGGGGGATAGGCCTGGCCGCCCCGCAGGTGGGTGTGCGCAAGCGGCTGTTCGTCTACGACGAGCCTGAGACGTGCGGGCGCGGCGTGATCCTCAACCCGGTCGTCACCGAGAGCGACGGAACCTGGATCTTCGAGGAGGGCTGTCTCTCGGTGCCGGGCTACTCCTGGGAGATCGAGCGACCCCGCCGAGTGGCCCTCACGGGGGTCGATCTGGATGGCAACGAGGTGACCGTGGAGGCCGACGAACTGTTCGCCCGGCTCATCCAGCACGAGATCGACCACCTCGACGGTGTGCTCCTCACCGAGCGTCTCGACCCGGAGCAGCGGCGCGCCGCCCTCACCGAGTTGCGCCGGCGCGGCCTGGGCTCGTCGGGGGCGGGACTCTTCCCCTCCCTCGGCACCGAGTGACACCGTGACCCCCTGGCCGGCGACGGTTCGCCGGCTGGTGTACTTCGGTACCCCGGAAATTGCCACCGCGCCACTGCATTCCCTCTGCGATGCCGGCTTCGAGATCACGCTGGTGGTGACCGGTCCGGACCGCCCCCGCTCCCGGCGGGGCTCGGCTGAACCCAGCCCGGTGAGCCGCGCCGCAACCGGGTTGGGAGTGCCGATCACGCACGATCCTTCCGATGCGGCGATGGCGATCGGCTCCGCCGACGGAGCGGTCGTTGTGGCGTTCGGGCAGCTTATCGGCGGCGGCGTGCTGGCCGCACTGCCGGCGGTCAACGTGCATTTCTCGCTACTGCCGCGCTGGCGAGGGGCCGCCCCCATGGAGCGAGCCATCCTGGCCGGCGACGAGGTGACCGGCGTCAGCCTGATGGCTTTGGAGGAGACCCTCGACACGGGCCCGCTCTACGTGCAGGCGGCCACATCCATCGGACCTTCCGAGACCCTCGCCGAGCTGCGTGAGCGTCTCGTGGCGCTGGCCTGTCCGCTGCTGGTGGACCTGCTGCGTCAGGGACCCCGCCAGGCGGTGCCGCAGCGGGGCGAGGTGACCTGGGCGGACAAGATCACCATCGACGAGGTGCGCCTGGACTGGGATCGCCCGGCGGTCGAACTGCATCGCCGCGTCCGTCTCGGGCGCGCCTGGACGACTCTGGACGGCGAGCGCCTGCGAGTCCTGGGAGCCGCCGTCGAGGCGAACCACGACGGTCCCCCGGGCCTGCTCGAGGATCTGGTGGTCGGTACCGCCGACGGTGGGCTGCGACTGGAGGAGGTACAGGCGGCCGGCCGGCGAGCCATGCCGGCCACCGATTGGCAGCGGGGCGCGCGCCTCGCCACGCCGTGCCGTTTCGGCACCTAGACGAATCAGGAGTTGCGGTCGATCTTGACCGTGACGATCTCCACGCCGTGGAACTTCTGGTGGCGCACGGCAGAGGCGTAGTGGCGCAACAGTCGGAGCGACAGTTCGTCGACGGCCGGCACGGCGGCTTCACTGGTCAGGAAGGCCAGCTGGTCCTCGATGTTCTCCTGACGCGTCGTGGCGACGAACTCCAACTCCACCGTTGTGCCCTGGGGCCGTGCCACGATGCGCAGGCGGGGGCTATCGGAGCCCTCTGCGTCGTCCTCCCGCGACAGCAGGCTGGCGAGCGTTTCCTCACCGGCTGACCGCAGCCGCAGCGCGGAGGCCTCGTTCCACCCCAGCCGGGATGCCAGTCGGGTGAGGAAGTCATCGATCGCCCGGAGTGAGGCCATGTCCAACGTGACCTCGAGGCGCGAGCGTCGCGTGCTCGTCACCTCCAGCAGGAGCGTCATCCCGATCGCGACCACGGCGCCGATCGTGACGCCGTCTCCCAGCAGTCGACCCAACTCATTGCCGAAGAGGTCTCCGGTGACGGGGTGACCGTGGAGGCCCAGCCCTAACGCGCTCGCGAGTGCGACCACCAGTACGCGCTGGGGGGTGAGGCCGTCGCGCAGAATCGTCTGCCAGGCGGCAACGAAGAGGACGCCCATGGCGAGCATCAGGTACGCACCCATCACGGGCCCGGGGATCGTCAGCAGGAGGGCGGTGAACTTGGAGAAGAAGGCCAGTATGGCGGTGACAGCCGCCACGCCGACTCCGACTCGGCGAGCGGCGACGCCGGTGGGGTTGATGAGTGAGAGACTGTATGTGGAATGCGGCATCGGGGGCAGCGTGCCCGCGGCGCCGGCAAGCAGCATCCCTGCGCCGTTGACGCTCGCCATGCCCTGGATCTGACGGAAGTCGATCGCCCGCGGCCGTCGCCGGGAGGCTTGCTGAATCATCACACCGTCGCTGATCATCTTGACCCCGAACACCAGGGTGAGAATCGCGAACGAGGGCAGGAGCGCCCAGAACTCCCGACCGGGTGTGAGATCGAATCCCAGCGTCGGCACCGCGGGTACTCCGAACCAGCCGGCGTCGGCGATTCGGCTTCCATCGAGCACACCGAACGCACCGGCGGCGGCGCATCCGGCCAGGATGCTGAGCAGCGGCGAAATGAGGCGCCAACGCCCGCCGGCACGCAGCGCCACGATCACCGAGACCAGCAGAGTCACCCCGGCGATGGCCGGGCCGGCAGCCCGCGGGGCGTCCGCGGGCAGATCTCTGACGGTGTCGACGGCAATCGGCAGCACGCTCACGACGATCAGCATCATCACCGTTCCGGACACGACCGGCGTGACGATTCGGCGCAGCGTCGGCAGCCACCGGGCGAATGCCATCTGGATCAAGCCGCAGACGACCAGCAGGCTCGCGAATGTCGACAGCCCGGCCAGTGAGACCGCCGCCACCATGAGCGCGATGAAACTCGCCGAGGGCCAGGTCAGCACGATGTGCCCGGCCCCGAACCGCCGGTATTCGAACGCTTGAGCTGCCGTCATCGCTGCGCAGATCAGCATTGCGGCGAAGACGCTCCAGGTCAGGTACGAGTCGTCGAGCCCCGAGGACCGGCTCGCGATCGCCACGTTCAGCACTGTCGGCGCGAGCATGAGGGCAGCGCCCTGAAAGCCGACCAATAAAGCGATCCACGGGGGACAGGCTTCGTCGGGTTCGAACCTGATGGGCTGTTCGGCGTTCCCCGTGGTCAATTGTCAGCCAGTCGTCTGATCGCTCTGGAGTGGAGGCGGCCTCTGATCTTGCTCTGGTAGTCGGCCTGAAGAATGCAGCACGCTCGAATCGGGCCCCTCAGATCATCGAATGGGCCGCACCTACGCTTCGGATTAGGTCCCTTCGACGACCACGATCCTCGACCTCACCGCCCGCGAGCGAACGTCGTCGAGAGCCCCGTACTCGGAGGAGCCGATGAACCCCCTTGCCGCTTCGAGGTCGTCGAACTCCACGATGACGAAGCGTTGCGGCGCCCAGTCGCCCTCGACCGCCGCAACTTCGTTGGTGCGCACCAGGAACCGTCCGCCGTGCGCGGCGAGCGCCGCGGGAATCCTCTCGGCGAACTCCGAGTAGGCCTCGGAGTCGAGGACTTCAGTGTCTATGACGACGTAGCCCTTCATCGTGAACCGTTCCTTTCGTTTGAACCTGCGCGGTTCACACGCAGGTCCCGGCGATGTAGATGTGTCTTCCGCGCAACAATACTGACCGCTGACTTCCCGTTGTCCGAATGCGGCGGTGACCGCATCGGGAACGCGCCGGGCCGTCAAACTGCAGCGGCGCGGCCGGCTGGCGCGCGCCTTGAGGACACGTGCCGGCTCGGCACCTGGGGCCCGACCGCAGCGTGGATTGCGCCGGTAGGGTCGCGGCATGACCGACGTGCAAGCCGCCGGACTGCGCGCCAAGGTGCTCACCGCTTCCGACGGGGTGATCGCCGGCACCCGGGAGGACCGCTCCGGCGAGGCGCTCGAGGCGTTGCTGGCCGGCGCCGGCTACGAGGTGGTCGAGCGGCGTGTCGTGGCCGACGGCACCGAGTCTGTGTCCAGGGCGCTGGCGGACATGGCCGATGGCTTCACTGGTCTCATCGTCACGACCGGGGGGACAGGATTCGGCCCGCGCGATCTCACGCCCGAAGGCACCCGCCAGGTCGTGGAACGCCTAGCCCCCGGGCTGGCCGAGGCCATGCGCCTGGTGAACCCGCTGGGCCGGCTCTCGCGCGCCGTGGCCGGCACGCGGGGCCAGGCGCTGATCCTGAACACCCCAGGCTCAACCCGCGGCGCGGTGGAATGCACCGAAGCCGTCCTCGACGTGCTTCCTCACGCCCTCCGACTCCTCAGCGACGAGCCCACATCCCACTGAGGCGCCGCTGGGCGGCTCCGGCGCTCAGTGGACGATCTTGGAGAGTGGTAGCTCCAGGATGTCGGTGGCGCCGGCGTCGGAGAGTTCGGGGATCAGCGTGTTGATGACTGCCTTCGGGACGACGGTCTCCACGGCGAACCCCTGGCCCCGGTAGAGCTCGTTCACCGTCGGCGCCTTCATGGACGGCAGCAGGTCGATGACCGCCGTCAGGGCGGCCGCCGGCACGTTCATCTTCACCAGCACGCGGCCCCGCGCCTCCAGCACGCCTGTCAGGAGCGTGGCGATCTGGCCCATGGCGTGGCGCTTGGCGGGATCGGCGTGGGCCGCCGGATTGGCGAGCAACTCGGTGTGGGACACCAGGACGGTATCGATGATCCGCAGGCCGGCGGCCCGCAGAGCCCCGCCGGTCTCGGTCAGCTCCACCACGCAGTCCACGATCTCAGGCACCTTGGCCTCCGTGGCGCCGTAGGAGAGTTGCACGTCGGCGTCGATACCCCGATCGGCGAAGAAGCGAGCTGCCAGCCGGGGATACTCGGTCGAGACCCGCACCCCGTTGGGCAGGTCGTCGACGCTCTCGTACGGCGAGTCCGCGGCGACCGCCACCACGATTCGCACGGGCTGGTCCGTGGCCTTGGAGTATCCGAGCTCACACAGCGAGACCACCTCGGCGCCGCTCTCGGTGACCCAGTCGCGGCCGCTGATCCCCAGGTCGAAGATGCCCTCGCTGAGGTACCGGGGAATCTCCTGGGGCCGCAGGATGCGCACGTCGTCCACACGCGGGTCGTCGATGGAGGCCCGGTAGTCCACCCGAGACAGCCGCCGCACGTTCAAGTCGGCGTCGGCGAACAACTCCAGGGTTGCTTGCTCGAGCGATCCCTTCGGCAGGACCAGGCGCAACATTCCGAACACGCTACCGGCGCCCCGACGGCCTAGGCCTCCGGCGCGGGGCGCTCGGCGCGTCGTTCCGGCGAAGGCCGGAATCTCGTCTCGAGGAGCGCGACGGATGTCGCGGCCGGCTACCCGGCTTCCGCGTCGCTGCCCGAGGTCTGCTGGACGTAGACCATGCGGAGACTCTGCAGTGCCTCTCGCAGCGTCGGTTCGGAGTCGCCGAGCCGGCCGGCCAGGCCCTCCACCAACATCCCCATGGCGTCGATCGCCAGGCGTGCCGCCGCCGGGTACGGGGGGTCGGCTGTGAGGTGGATGGCGCCCAGTTCGTACAGGCCCATGGCGTGGTTGGCCACCACCACCTCGGGGGGAGCGGCGGCGAGCCGTTCACGGGCGGCGGCCAGTTCGGCCAGGATCGCCTCGGCTCGCTCCCGCTCCTCAGGGTCCAGGTCCTCGAGGTCGAACTGCTCCGCGCCGGGGACGGCGTCATCACCCGCCGCGCCCGTGCTCTCAGGCTGCGGATCTCGCGGCACGTGGTGCTCGCCGCCGGGGGTCCAGAGTGTCATCGCAGCCTCCTCGCGGTCGTCCTCTTCGATTCTGCTGCGGCTTGCTGGTACTCTATGCCCCGCCTGTAGGGCCCGAACCGGGATCGTTACGGTTTGGGCTCGCTACAGCCTCGCCTGGATTCTCCAGGCGCTGCGGGCAGGTGCGTGCCGGTCCGCAGAGGTCCGGCACGCAGAACCAACGTGTCGTGCCGCTGACACAGCGGACCGAGAGAGGGGAAGTCACGATTGCTGAGTGATTGGCCATAGCTGCGTCGGCTGGTTCCGAGCCGCTTGTCAACGAGAACATCCAGGCGCCGCAGGTCCGCCTGGTGGGTCCGGATGGAACCCAGATCGGGATCCGTCCCCGCGCCGAGGCCCTCTCGATCGCACAGGCGCACGGGCTTGATCTGGTGGAGGTCGCCGACAAGGCCGAACCGCCCGTCTGCCGGATCATGGACTACGGGAAGTACAAGTACGACGCGGCGCAGCGGGCACGGGAGTCGCGCAAGAAGAGCACGCAGGTTGTCGTCAAGGAGATGAAGTACCGACCCAAAATCGGGCGCGGCGACTTCGAGACGAAGACCCGCAAGGTGCGGGACTTCTTGACCGCCGGCAACCGGGTGAAGATCACCGTGATGTTCCGTGGCCGTGAGACGCTGCATCCCGAGTTGGGTCAGCGCATCCTGGACGAGGTCTCCGAAGTCACCGGCGACCTCGCCCGCATCGAGGCCCCGCCTCGCCAGGACGGGCGCAACATGGTCATGCTCCTGGCTCCTGACAAGCGCAGCCGCAAGTAATCGCATCTCGGCGCAGCTCCTGGGGCGGGCGCCGCTACATCGATGGCCGGCGCGGGTTGTGATCCGGCTGCGCTCGCCCGAGCCTTGAGAGGGCCGCCGGCCGATCGCCGGTCGGTGAACTCGGAGGGGCCAACACCCGAAGGATCGAAACCCCGACAGGATCAGCAGCCCGGAGATGATCAACGCCCGGGGAAGATCAGCACCCGGAGAGGAACGACAATGCCAAAGATGAAGACCCGCCGGGGCGCCGCCAAGCGCTTCAAGGTGACCGGCTCCGGCAAGATCGTGCGGCGTCACGCCTACAAGAACCACATCCTCGAGAAGAAGGCTCCGAAGCGCAAGCGCCAACTGCGCCAGGACGGAGCCGTGAGCAGCGCCGACAGGCCGTCGGTGCGCCGCCAGCTCGGTATCTGAGGTTTTCCCGGGAGGTCAGAGCAGATGGCCAGAGCCAGACGATCCGTTCAGGCCCGCAAGAGGCGTAAGACCACCCTGGCGCGCGCCAAGGGCTACTACGGCAACAAGAGCCGCACCTGGCGCGGCGCCAACGAGCAACTGTTGCACTCCGGCCAGTACGCCTTCCGTGATCGGCGGGCGCGCAAGGGCGAGATGCGGCGGCTGTGGATCCAGCGGATCAACGCGGGGTGCCGCCAGCACGGCTCCACCTACAGCACGTTCATGGCGGGACTCCGCACAGCCGGCGTGGAGGTGGATCGCAAGGCACTCGCCGACATGGCGGTTCGTGACCCCGATTCCTTCGCCGCGCTCGTTCGGCTGGCTGACGAGGCCCGGACCAGCGATCTGCCCAGCGGGTCCTGACCCGGGCCCTGCTGCGTCGGCGGGTGGCGACGTGGTGTCTTTGACCTCCGTGCGACCGCGTCTGGCGGCGCTGCGCCGTCTGGCGCGGTCAGCAGCCGCCCGCCGGGCTGACGGAGTCTTCATAGTCGAGGGGGCGACCCTCAGCACCGAGGCGGCGGCTGCGGGCCTGCGGATCCGCGAGGTCTACATCGAGACGTCGCGGGCCGACGAGGAGGCCCAGCACTTGGGGGACCGATTGGCCGCGGCCGGCGCCGCGCTGGTCGAGGTCGAGGCGGGGACGCTGGCCAAGGTCGGTGCCTCTGTGACGCCGCAGCCCCTGCTGGCCATCGTCGAGCGAGCACAGGCGGCTCCCGAGGGTGACTCCCCGGCTGACGCCGCCTCGTTCGTGCTGGTGGCCGTCTCGGTGGCTGATCCGGGCAATGCCGGCACGCTGCTGCGCTGTGCCGAAGCCGCCGGTGCCGGAGCGGTGATCTTCGCCGGCGAGGCTGCCGACCCGTACGGGCCGAAGGCGGTGCGAGCCTCGGCCGGATCGATCTTCCGTTTGCCTCCGGCACTGTCGGAGGATCCGGCGGGGACACTGGACGATCTCCGATCACGGGGTCTGCGTACCGTGGGTGCCGCGGCCGGCCGGGGCCTGCCGTTTGACCGGGCTGACCTGTGCCCGCCACTGGCGCTCGTGGTGGGAAGCGAGTCGCACGGCCTGCCGGCCTCCCTGGCGGAGTCCATCGACGAGTGGGTGCACGTCCCGCTTGCCGGCCAGGCCGAGTCTCTCAACGTCGGTGCCGCCGCCGCGGTGCTCTGCTTCGAGGTGCAGCGCCGCCGCCGTGATGAGGTACCTCACGCCGCCGGGACGGTCCTCGACCGATGATCTGCACCGTGCACATGGTTCCCGCCGATCCGTCGTCCCGGCGAAGGCCGGGATCCAGCGCTCAGCCGCACCGCTCGCGGCGCTCCAACCTGCCTTCTTCCTGATGACCTCCGACACGCCTGCCGCCCTGGTCGCCGAGGCCGGCGCCCTGACCGCTGAGGCCGTTGCCACCCTCGAGGCCGCCGGCAGCGTCGCCGAGGTGGCCGCGGCCCGCCCTGAGTTGTTGGGCAAGGGTTCGCCGCTGGCCGGACTGCGCCGCCGGCTGGGCGCGCTCGCGCCGAAGGATCGTCCCGCAGCCGGCCGTGCCCTCAGTGAGGCGCTGTCCGAGGTGGAGAAGCGCTACGAGACCCGGCTGGACGAACTGCGATCAGCCGAGCGCCGCCTGCAACTCGAGGCCGAGCGTCTCGACCTCACCGAGCTGCACGAACCCCCACAGGTGGGGCGGCTGCACGTGATCACCCAGACCCAGCGGCGCCTCGAGGACGTGTTCTGCGCCATGGGCTACACCGTCGCCGAGGGTCCCGAGATCGAGACCGAGTGGCACAACTTCGGGGCGCTCAACTTCCCCCCCGGCCATCCGGCCCGCGACATGTACGACACTCTGTACGTCGACCACGGCCCGCCCGGCAGCACCCTGCTGCGCACCCACACCTCGCCCGTACAGGTGCGGGTCATGCAGAACCAGTCCCCGCCGCTGTACGTCGTGGCGCCGGGCCGCTGCTACCGCCAGGACACCGCGGACGCCACACACATGCCGGTCTTCCACCAGATCGAGGGTCTGGTGATCGACGAGGACATCACGCTCGGAGACCTGGCGGGCGCCATCGAGACGTTCACCACGGCCTACTTCGGTCCCGGGTTCACCTCACGCCTGCGCCCTTCGTACTTCCCCTTCACCGAGCCCTCCGCCGAGTTCGACGTGCAGCGCCCCGACGGCACCTGGCTGGAACTCGGCGGGTCCGGCATGGTGCATCCGTCGGTCCTGGAGGTCTGCGGCGTGGATCCGGAGCGCTGGAGCGGGTTCGCCTTCGGGTTCGGCATCGACCGCCTCGCCATGTTGCGCTACGGCGTCGACGACCTCCGGGATCTCTGGACCAACGACGTGCGTTTCCTGGAGCAGTTCTGATGAAGGTGCTGCTGTCCTGGTTGCAGGAGTTCGCGCCGGTCGAGGGTCCGCCGGAGGGCATCGCCGAGGATCTCTCCGACCTGGGCCTGGCGGTCGAGGACATGGTGACCTTCGCGGAAGCACCCCCGGGCATCGTCGTGGCCCGGGTCGCCGGGCTGCGATCGCACCCCGACGCCGATCGGATTCAACTCGTCGACGTGGACACCGGCGACGGCGAGTTGCGGCAGGTCTGCTGCGGTGCCTTCAACATGTCCGTCGGCGACCTGGTGCCTCTCGCCACTGTGGGCACCACCATGCCGAGTGGCCTGGAGATCGGCCGCCGGCGAATGCGCGGGCAGCACTCGGAGGGCATGATCTGCTCGGCCGCCGAGCTGGAGATGGGCTCCGACGCCGAGGGCATCATGATCCTGCCGGCCGACCTGGAACTGGGCGAGGACCTCACCGCGGCCCTCGGTGTGGCCGGTGACGTGCTGTTCGATCTGGAGGTCAACCCCAACCGCCCCGACGCCCTGTCGGTCGTCGGCGTGGCGCGCGACCTGGCGGCCCGCCGCGGCCTACCGTTCGAGTTGCCGGAGCCGCGCGTCGACACCGCCGGCGCTCCGGCGGGGGAGTCGGCCTCCGTGGAGATCCTGGCCCCCGACCTGTGCGGGCGC